>JACQJN010000131.1 GCA_016205085.1 Elusimicrobiota bacterium
GATTTCTTCATTCCTGGGCCAGCGTCCATGAGCGGATTCCAAAACCTCGAGGGCATCCCTCATGCGTCCCGCCTGCGTCATATAGTAACTCAACCGCAGATGAAGGCCCGGGTCCTCCACGAGCATGGGGTTTAAAGACAGATATTCTGCCGCCTTCTGCCAATCACTTTTTCGTTCCGACAGCAAAGACAGCCACAAACAAGCTGTCGGATTCCGCGGCTCTAATTCCAAGACTTTTAGAAAATACTCCTCCGCTTGAGATCCCTGACCTTGCTGCGCCGTCATTTCTCCCAAACGATTCAAGAGGGCCACGTTTTGCGGATCCATAGGAAGAATGGATAAATATTCCTTTAAAGCCGCCTGGGTATCACGCACGACCTCATACAGCTGAGCCAAACTATACCGGGTTTGAAGATATTCCGGCTGGTCCTGGATGGCCTGTTTCAAATAGGCTATTGCGATCGCAGTTTTTCCCTGCCGATGCTCCAAGAGAGCTATTTGGACCTTTAGTTCCGGACCGCTCTCGGGATTTACCTTTTGATAGGCCTTCAAGTACTTCAATGCCTCCCCAGGTTTGGAACTACTCAAAAGATTGGCCAGGGATAAAAGCGCCTGGGGATATTTCGCATCGAGAGACAGTGCCTTCGCAAAATTTGCTCTAGCCTTCTCCGTCTCCCCGCGAGTCCAGCACACGTTTCCCAAAAGCACATAACTGCGCGGTTCCCTGGGTTCCAATTGCACCAAGTTCTGCGCCCATTGCAATGCCTGATCGGTCTGGCCTATCCTCATCGCCAACTCCAATGCCTGTTCATAAACAAATGTGGAGCGGGGATCCAACATCAAGGTCATTCGATATTCGGCCAAGGCGTCCGCATAACTCCCCTGTTGTTCCAAAAGAAGACCCCTTAGGTAGTGCATATAGGAAGCCTTGGTCGAAGCCTCTGATTTTTGTGGTGACACCACAAAAATCAGAAGAGCGAAGCACAAAGCACGAAATTGGGAGCTTTTCATAATTGTAGTTCCATTAAGATTGCGTCTTCACCGTCATTATAGAAATTTGACCTGGATCCAACAATTTTAAAGCCCAATTTTTTATAGAGTCTCAGTGCTGATTCATTCTGAGAATTCACCTCCAAAGTGACCACGGAAAAACCCATTTGCCGCGCCTGAAGAATACCGCTCTCCAGAAGCCGTGTTCCCAGCCCTTCCCTTAAATAGTGAGGATGAACCGCGACAGTCGTGATTTGAGTTTCCGGAGGCACCAGCCACAATCCCAGATAGCCTCCCACTTTCCCTTCGGACTCCGCCACATACAAACGGGAGCAAGACAGATGAAATTCTTTTACGAACTGTTCCCGATTCCAGTGAGGAGTCATCTTATGCGATGTCTCTATTTCAAGCATGGCGGGGATGTCCTTTTCTTGGGCCACGCGAATATTAAATTTTTTCATACCTGCGGGCAAGGTGTACCGTGCGTAAGGTGTAACTCCTCTCGCACGGTGCCTGCGAATTATAATTCGCGGGTACTTCCTTGATATACAGAGGCGCCGGCAGGCGGCTGTTAAAAAAGGGCCTGGCTAAAGCCAACAAAGCTAAAGAAGAAGCCTTGAGCTTATGTTCCCGGGTTTCCCCCAAACCCATGTATAAAATATCCTTGCCATTCGCTTTCAGGGATTGCTCCACCGCCTCGATCCTTGCGCAAACGGGCCGTGTCAGGGTCACCAATGGAAACTTTCGGCCGATGTCCCACCTAAAAAGCTGCCAATAGACTTCCTCCCGAATGGCAGGTACTAGAGAGCAGATGAGGCCGGATTTCTTCCTGTTAGTTCCCGCTTGAAAAGCCAGCGCCTCCAGAACAGAAACTCCCACCACCGGCTTGCGCAAAAATCTACCCAAAACGTTGGCAAACGTCATTCCGATACGAATACCGGTGAAGCGACCGGGGCCCTGAGCCACCACAATACGATCCAAGGATTGTATGCGCCACGCCGTTTTTTCAAAAATCTGTCTCAAGACTTTAAAAAAAACCTCATCGTGATATGGTTCCACTCTCAGACACCTCTCAAAAATCCGGGCTCCATCACATAAAGCCAACTTTAAGTATTTCGAAGTCGTATCTACAGCGAGAATCTTCATGAAAACCGTATTTTTCTATTGGAAAAACCGGCGAAACTAAAGTAAACCTCCAAACGATCCTTGGGCAACCATCCCACAGCGCATTCCGGCCACTCGATCACACAAATCCCATAAGGATCCGAAAAATAATCTTCCAAACCCAGTTGGTTCAAATCCGATGAATCTATTCTAAAAAGATCCAGATGATAAAGAATGCCTTCCTTGATTCTATACTCACGGATTAAATTAAAAGTAGGACTCACCGCCCTGCCACGGAAACCCAATCCTTGCGCTATTCCCTGAGCAAATGTGGTCTTTCCGCTGCCCATGGGGCCATAGAGACACACCACATCCAAAGGTTTTAAACGCTTTCCCCACCGGGCGGCGATTTGACGGGTCTGTTTCTCCGATTTCGAAAGGAAAATTTTCGGGGTCAAGATTTCAATTTGCGAAAGGCCTGGGGAAGATACCGCAATAGGTCTGAAGCCAAAAGCGTCTGTTCCGTCGTTTCTCGTAAAGCCAAATCAGCGCACAAGCCATGCAGATACACCGCCAAACAAGAAGCGTTAAGAGCGGTTTCCAATGTGTAGCGGCTGGGAATACAAACCTGGGCCCAGAGAGCTCCCAACATTCCCGCCAGAACATCTCCCGTTCCACCCTTAGCCAATCCGGGGTTGCCCGTGGTATTCAAAAAAATTTTACTTCCATCCGTAATGACCGTGCGATATCCTTTCAGCACACAAACAACCCCTAAGTCTCGAGAGAGCGCCTGAGCCGATCCCGACCGGTTTTCCTGAACTCTGGAACCGCACAATTCCATCAGGCGGGACATCTCCCCAGGATGGGGAGTCAAAACAGCAGGAGCCCGCCTGCCGGAAAATATCTTTTTCTGCAGAAAGCCTTTTTGGGTTGCCAAGGCATTGAGAGCATCCGCATCCACCACCGTGGGGATATCCACCCTTTCCAAGATTTCCAGGATGGCTACGCGGGTAGCGGGATAGCTGGAAAGCCCAGGCCCTAGGACCAACACATCACAACTGCCGGCCTGAACCAAATCTTCAATCTCTCCCACCGCTCTGGGATGAAGCGTGGCCTTTTCGGTCTCAGATAAGGGGTGAGTCAGCACCTCCAGCAATTGAGAAGCCACCAAAGGATGTTGGCTCCTGGGCACCGCCAAGGTCACCAATCCCGCCCCTGAGCTCATGGCCGCAGAGGCCGCCAGGACAGCGGCTCCCGTCATGCCTCGCGACCCCGCTACCACTAAAATTCTTCCAAAATCCCCTTTGTGAGAATCCAACGGCCTGCGTGGTAAGAGTTTAGAAACATACTTTGCCGTCAGCTTGTGTTCAGAGGACACGGTTTATTTTATGATAACAGCCACTGCGGCTGCGTATTTTTGGGAATGAGACAAGGAAATATGAATATGAGAGGCTTTCCTGCCGTTAAGATAAACATAGGGTTTGCCCTGGCCGTTTCGCGCCACCGAAATATTCTTAAGACGCACCCCCCCCCTGGAAAGAGCTTTCCAAACAGCCTCTTTGGCCGCGAAACGGACCGCGAAGTGTTGCCATTTTTCATTTTTAGAATTGCAGTAGCGCACTTCCTGGGGAGTAAACACGCGAGACAAAAATCTTCTGTTGCGCCGGGCTAGCTTCCTGATCCTGTCAATCTCAATAACATCCAAACCAACCCCACTTAAGGTCCTCACGGAATTATTCTACCGTCACACTCTTGGCAAGATTTCTGGGCTGATCCACATCGCATCCCCTCAGATGCGCGATATGATAGGCCAGAAGCTGCAAGGGAACGACATTGATCATGGGGGAAAAAAACTCCGGGACCTGAGGAAGTTCTAAAACCATATCCGCTTTCCCCCGCACATGCCTATCTCCTTGCGTCACCAGTGCGATCAGCAGCGCCCCGCGAGCTTTGGCTTCCTCTAGATTAGAAAGAGTTTTTTCAAAGACGGAAGACTGGGTCATAATGGCCACCACCGGCAATTTGGGATCGATGAGAGCGATGGGCCCATGCTTCATTTCCCCGGCGGCATATCCCTCCGCATGAATATAGGATATCTCCTTTAACTTCAAGGCTCCCTCCAAAGCCACGGGATAATTGATATGCCGGCCCAAGAACAGAAAGTGCTCTTTCTCATAAAATTTTCCGGCTATTTCCAGGATCGAGGAGTCCAATTTTAAAACGGTTCGGATAAGACCCGGCAGACGCAAAATATCTTCCACAAACTTTCTGCCTTCCGTCTCGCTAAACACATCCCTAGCCAAAGAAGAATGAAGCGTCAGGAGATAAAGAGCCAGCAACTGTCCCACAAAAGCTTTCGTCGAAGCCACCCCTATTTCGGGACCGCAGTGAGTATACAGAGTGAAATCGGATTCCCGGGTCAGCGAGGAGCCCACGCTGTTGCAAATGGCCAAGGCTTTGGCTCCCCGGGTTCTAGCCTCCCGCACTGCCGCCAGAGTATCGGCTGTCTCCCCGGATTGGCTGATGGCTACCACCAATGTGTTCTGATCCACGGAAATATCACGGTAACGGTATTCCGAAGCGATATCCACTTCACAAGGAACCTTGGCAAAATGCTCCAGGAGATATTTTCCAATGAGCCCGGCGTGGTACGCGGTCCCGCAAGCCACCAGATGGATCCTGGAAATATCTTTAAGAGCCGCCGAAGACAGTCCGCACTCCCGAGACAGCGCTCCATCTTTTAAGGGAAACAGCCTTCCCCGTAAAGTATCCTCGATGGCCCTGGGTTGCTCATAAATTTCTTTCAACATAAAATGTTTGAATCCCGCCTTCTCGGCCATCGTGCGATCCCACTGAATTTGGAGGGGCACTTTATCGGTTTTCTGCCCATCCAGCTTAAAAAAACGACACTCGCCCTGATTCAACACGGCGATCTCTCCATCCTCCATAAAAACAGCCTTCCGGGTATAAGAAAGAAAAGCCGGCACGTCCGAAGCTAAAAACATCTCCGTTTGTCCTAAGCCCACCACCAAGGGACACTGAGACCTTACCCCCAACAACATTTTAGGGCAATCCGCCCACAAGATTCCCAATGCATAAGCGCCGTGCAACTCCTGAACAGCTTGGCGAACCGCGTCGAAGAAAAGAGGTTCCAGGAGGTCCCGAGCCACGGACCCTCTGGCGGCACGAAGTTTTTTTAGCTTTTCTTCTATAAGGTGAGCCACCACTTCTGAATCCGTTTCGGACTGAAAGACGTGACCAGCCGCGGAGAGCCCATCCTTGAGAGTCAAATAATTTTCAATAATGCCGTTGTGAACCACGACCAACTTTCGGGTGCAATCGGTATGCGGGTGGGCATTCTCCTGGGAAGGAGCCCCATGCGTGGCCCAGCGATTGTGTCCCACGGCGCAAGTCCCCGGAACCGGCTTCTGTCGAACGAGCTCATCCAAGTTGGAAAGCTTTCCCACACTGCGCCTAAGCTCCACTCCACCGTTTGAAATCACCGCCAGCCCCGCGGAATCATAACCCCGGTACTCCAAATTCTTCAACCCTTCCAAGATGATAGGAGTGGCCTGCCTAGAGCCTATATAACCTATGATCCCGCACATATTACTGCCTTATCAGTTGTTTCATCTCCTTCACGGCCGTTCTCAGTCCCACAAAAAGCGCCCTGGAAACAATCGAGAAACCGATGTTCAAACATTCCAAACCAGGTATTTGGGAAACAGGAGCCGCATTGTGGTAATCTAATCCGTAACCTGCATAGAGTTTCAAACCCAATTCTCCGGTTAGACACCCAGCCAACTCTAGTTTTTCCAATTCTTCCCTCTGCCTATGCTTTCCCCAAGCCCTGGCATAATCCACCGTACACAACTCCATGATATCGGCTCCCAAACTCTTGGCCTTCCTCACATCGCCGGCATCGGGGTTCACCAACAGGCCGGTTTCAATCCCATTTTTTCTCAGAGTCTGAATGGCCCTAACCAAAAAACCCAGAGAGCCTTTGTGAAAATCCAACCCTTTGCGCGGAGCCCACTCAGAATTAGAATCCGGCACAAGACAAATAGAATCGGGCCTCACCTTCAGGGCGATCTTCAACATCTCAGGTGAAGCCGCCACTTCCAGATGCAGCGGCAACTTGGCCTGCCTGCGCAAAGCAAATAAATCCTCCTCCTGAATAGGGGTTCCATCCCTTTGGAAATGGACCACCAGCAAATCAGCGCCCGCGCTCCGGCATACCTTGGCCGCCGCCACCAAGTCGGGATCCACTCCTTTGCGTGCTTGACGCAGCGTGGCCACGTGATTAATGTTAACTCCTAATTTAATCATCCTGCACCTCTTTTGGCCTTGTCGGCCTTAAAAGCATTAACCAGCTCAGAACACATCTGCTGGACCATGGAGCTGCTGGGCCCTTCTACAAGAATACGAAGTACCGGCTCCGTCCCAGAATAGCGCACCAAAATTCTGCCTCGGCCCCTCATGCTTTTTTCCACGGACCTTAGTTTGCGCTGAAAACTCGTAAGGTCCTCCAGGGGGATTTTTCTATCCACAGGCACATTGCGAAGAATCTGCGGGTACAAGCGCAAACCGCTTCGGAGTTCCCGGATCGGTTTCTTAAATTCCTGGAGGATGGCCAAAATTTGAAGCGCCGTCAGCAATCCGTCTCCCGCAGGGGCAAATTTTCTAAAAATAATGTGCCCCGAGGATTCTCCTCCCAAAACTAAATCCTCACGCTCCATGGCCTCCGCGACATACCTGTCCCCCACGGGCACCTGGACCACCCCAATCCCATTTTCCTTTAAAAACTGCAGCAACCCCACGTTAGCCATCACCGTGGTAGCCACCCGGTTATGCCTTAAGACCCCCCGGCATTTAAGATGCACCGCGGCCAACCCAATCAGCACATCCCCATCCAGAACATGCCCTCGAGCATCCACAAAAATCACTCGATCCGCATCTCCATCCAAGGCAACCCCGCAATGTGCGCGGCAGGAAACCACCGCCCGGCGCACCGCCGGCAGGTCCAAGGCCCCGCATCCCAGATTGATATTGCGTCCCGAAGGTCGGCAACCGATAGAAACGACTCGAGCCCCCAGGCTTTGAAAAAGACGCGGTCCCAGATAAGAGGCAGCTCCATTGGCACAATCAATCACCAATTTCAGTTCCATCAGATCCAGGTTGGCTGGAAATGTGCTCCTTAAGAAATCAAGGTATTCCTGGCCGGCATGAGGATCCTTTTTGATTGGAAAAAGCTTTCCTCTAGAGGAAAAAGGGGAAGAAGGATGGCTCAATTCCTGTTCAATTTTATGCTCCTGACGCTCCTCCAGTTTGCGTCCTTGGGCAGAAAAAAACTTAATCCCATTAAATTCGGGAGGATTATGGCTCGCCGAAATCATCACCCCGCAAAGCGCCCCTCGACGCGGGGTCAAATAAGCCAAGGCCGGTGTCGGGATGACGCCTAAGTCCAGCACCTCGCACCCAGCCGAAACAATCCCCTGTTGGAGAGCTTTGGCAATCGAGATCCCGGAAGACCGGGAATCCCTGGCGATTAAAACCCGGGGAGCGGTTCCCGGAACTCTGTAGCCGTTACTTCCCAATAGGCGGACTGCGGCGAAACCCACTTTCTGAATGAATCCAGAAACCAAAGGATACTGCCCTGGTA
>JACQJN010000150.1 GCA_016205085.1 Elusimicrobiota bacterium
CCCACTTCGCAATGGGTGCCGCGCTCCGAAGCACTAATTCCTAATGTATTAGCTACTGTCACCTCTCCGCTGACCTCGGAATATCCCAACCGAAGCACTCGTTTTACATGAGGGCTGACCCCAAGAGCCGCGACCTCCATCTCCTTGAGAATATCCATTTTTTGCAAAAGCGGAGCGGAAAACAAGGTATCATCCCAAAAAGTCTCCCTGAGTCCTGGCTCCTGGCTCCTGGCTCCTGGCTCCTGCATTGGAGAGGGAAGCTTACGAAAAGAATCCTGAGGAAGATAGGGGAGTTGGCACACCACCGTTTTAAACAACTGCTGAATAGAACCCGTGTTGAGATCGGCCGTATAGGCAAATCCCATCCGTCCCTCATGCAATACCCGAACCCCTGCCCCAAAATACTGTCTCTCCTGCAGGGACTCCAATTTCCCTTCTCTAATCTCCAAAGACCTTTCCTGCCCTCTGACCAAATACACCTCCGACTCTAAATGAGGCTCCTGCCGCCTCATCCAATCCACCGCTTCCTGGGCCAATGCAGAAAGATCTGACATAATTTCTCCAGTCTCGCATCTCAGCTCTCAGCTCTTATATCTATTTCCAGCTGGTCCATCCCATATACAGTAAAAGGATGCCCACCATCATAGAAAGTGTCCCCCATTTCCTACGATCCAAAACAATGTAGGCATCGTTGAATAAATATTCCCTTAAGAAGGCATTTAACCGGGAAATGACGCTCGGCCGATAAAGATATCCCAGTCCCAAAAAACAAAATAAAATACCGAAGAGGAGCTTAACTAATGGATAGACGGGCATTATACTCATTCATAGCTTTTTCAAGTCCATCGTTGAATATACAGCCGACAGCCTCCAGCGCCAGATTCAGCATTTTTGAGACAATCTTTTCCTCAGAAGAATGAAACGGATTTAAAACAAAAGCCACGGCATCCCTGCAATTTGGACTTCCTATGCCCAAGCGTAATCGCGGTATCTCCTCAGACCGTAAAGTCGTCAAAATAGACTCCACCCCTTTATGTCCTCCCGAAGAACCCTTTGTGCGAATCCGAATTTGACCCAAAGGAAGATCAAGATCATCATAGCAGATGAGAATAGACGCGGGAGGAAACCGATGGAACTGAGAAAAAAATGAAATCCCTTTTCCGGATTCATTCATATAGGAAAGAGATTTCGCCAAGAAAACTCTCTCACTCTTAGCGGTCGAAACCTGACCGACATCCAACAAACTCTTCCAAGGGCGAAAAGAGCACCGGGGTGAAAAACTTTCAGCCAATCTGTCAATGAATCGAACTCCAATATTATGCCTGGTCAAGCGGTACTGATTCCCTGGATTTCCCAGGCCCACGACAAGCCGAATCATAAAAGTAGGAAAGGATGAAGGATGAAGGATGAAGGATAAAACGAAAAATCTATTTTGATCTCATCATTCATCATTTCTTTGCGGGAGGAGCTTCTTTCCCTTTCTCCGGTTGGGGCTTGCCGCCTGCTCCCTCACCTTGAGCCTCTTCCTCTTTCTTACCCTTGCTGATGACCTCTGGTTCTGTCGAGGCCACAGCAGCTACTTCTGGAACCGGCGCCTCTTCTTCCGTGGGAACAACGACGTTGACTATAATGTGGTTCAAATCCTCCAAAACCTCCAGATCCTGAGGAATTTTCAAATCCTTGACGGCCACTCCATGCCCGATCTCCAGACCGGTAACATCCACCTCGATATCATGGGGAATCTGGGTAGGAAGACACCTGATTTTGAGTTCTCTTAAAATGTGCTCCAGAATGCCCCCATGCAGTTTAACTCCAGGAGCCTCTCCCACGATTTTAAGGGGTACCTTCACTTCGATCTTTTCCTTCATGGAAATCCTTTGGAAATCAATATGAATCGGACGATCCGTGACCACGTGGCGCTGCATCTGCTTTAAAATAACGGTATCGGATCCCTCCGGATGCTTCAACGTCAAAATGGCATTCGCCCCCGCCAACCGGACGGTCCTCAAAAGATCCTCCTCCGTCACCACGACACTCAAAGGGGATTTTTTTCCGCCATAGATCACGGCCGGGACCTTGCGGCTTTGTCTCAAAGCTTTCGTTTTACCCTTGGTCGTCTTCTTTTCTCTTAAATCCACCGTCAATATAATTTGTTCCATTTCTAATAAACCTCTCTCATACAAAAAGCTCGCTGATGGACTGCCCCTTATGGTTGCGCCGAATCGCCTCCGCCAGGAGGGAAGCCACCGACAGCACTTTGATCTTCGCGCGGATCTGGGAAGAAATGGGAATCGTGTTCGTTAAGACAAGCTCTTCCAGCGCGGAAGCTTCCACCAAAGACAGGGCGTTGCCCGACAAAACCCCGTGCGCGCACACGGCCAATACCCGGGTGGCCCCCTGCGCTTTGATGATATTCGCCACCTTGGTCAAGGTCCCTCCCGTATCAATCATATCGTCCAAGATGATCGCCGTCTTCCCCCTGACGTCACCAATGACGTTATAGATGGAAGCCTCGTTGGGCCTAGGCCTTCTTTTGTCAATGATAACAAGACTGGCTCCCAACCTCTTGGCAAAAGCCCTAGCCCTTTCCACTCCGCCCACATCGGGAGAAACAACTACCCCCTTAGAAATCCCACGCCGTTTAAAATACTCCAGAAAAACCGGAGCCGCGAATAGATGATCCAGGGGGATGTCAAAAAAACCCTGAATCTGTCCCGCGTGCAAATCCAATGTGATGATACGATTAGCTCCGGCGGAAGTGATCAAGTTCGCCATGAGTTTGGCCGAGATGGGAACTCTTGGTTCCGTCTTACGGTCAGCCCTGGCATAACCGTAATAAGGGATCACCGCCGTAATCCGCCCCGCGCTAGCCCGCCTTAAAGCATCCAGCATCACCAGGAGTTCCATAATATTCTCATTGACCGGCCGGCAGGTGGGCTGCACCACGTAGCAATCCATTCCCCGGACATTTTCCTGGATCTGAACGTTCACTTCTCCATCGGCAAAACGGCCCACGGTGACCTTGCCCAAAGGCACCTTCAGACTACGCGCAATCTCCTGAGCCAAAGGAAGATTGGCATTGCCTGAAAAAATTTTCAAATTACCAGGCAAAACCATTTTGTCTAACCTGAATTCCCCAGTTAGGGAATTCATCCACAGGACCGGCGTGGCTTGACCGCGACGGGGTTGTCCGGCGACGTAGTCGCAAATTCAGTTGCATAAATTTATTCGATCCGTTCAGACGAAAAGCGACTGGCAACTGAATTTTTCGGGCTAATATCTATTTCGATTTTTTCCCAAACGATTTAACAACCTGCCGGGAGCGGGCAATAGCCAAACTGTCCTCCGGAACATCTTCCGTGATGGTAGAACCAGCTCCCACCTTGGCCCCACGCCCGATTCTGACAGGAGCCACTAAATTGACATTGGAACCGATAAAGGCCTTGGGGCCGATGATGGTTTTTTGTTTCTCGGTTACATCGAAGTTACAGGTAATGGTGCCCGCCCCGATATTCACTTCTTCCGCGATATCCGCATCCCCCACATAACTCAAATGAGGAACCTTGGAAC
>JACQJN010000132.1 GCA_016205085.1 Elusimicrobiota bacterium
CGAGGGCCGTGCCGTGGGCGGCTTTGGCGGGAGTCATGACAGGTTTGGCGCTCGCTTCTAAGTTCAACATGATCGTGCTTCCCGTTTTATTAATCGGTACCTATTTATGGAAGAGATCTTCAAAAGAAGCAATCCCCGTTTTATTGGTTTGGGGAGCCTGTGCCTTTCTGGCTTTGGCCATGGTGTATCGCGGCGCCCAACTACCTCTGTACGGGAAAGGGTTGTGGGCCACGATCCATAGGTTGGGGGAGGGAAGATCCTCCTTTTTAATGGGAGAGTATTCCCTGACGGGTTTTTGGGGCTATTTCCCGGTGGCTTTCTCGATCAAGACCCCGATCCCTCTCCTGTTGTTGGGGTTTGGCGCTCTTTTCGCCGCCGTTTTCAGAAGAGAATTCTCTCCTGTCTGGGTGCTGATGCCTATGCTGGGATATTTTGCGGTGGCGCTGACTTCCAAAGTGCAGATCGGTTTTCGTCATCTTCTTCCCCTGTTTCCTTTTTTTGTGCTGATGGCGGGGCATCTCGCGGGATGGTTGTTTCAACAGAGAGGGGCTGCGGCGTTGTTTGTCCTTTTCTTGGCTCTGTGGCAAGCTGTTGGGGTGTGGAGGATGGATTTTCGGTATCTGGCTTATTTCAATGAATGGGTGGGAGGACCTTCCAAGGGATATCAGTATTTGGTGGACTCCAATTTGGATTGGGGGCAGGAGCTGAAGTCTTTGGGGCAGGAACTGCACCGCCTGGGAGATCCTCCTGTCTATCTATCCTATTTCGGCAGCGCCGATCCGGCCGCTTACGGAATTCGGTATAAGCCTGTTCTGACCGTTTCAAATGTGGAAAATAGAAAGGTGGAGAGGGTTCATCCCGCGCAGGCTCCACAGATTTTGCTCGCTGTTTCCGCCACTAATCTTCAAGCTGCCTACTGGGCGGATCGGCATGTGTGGGATTGGTTGAAAAACAGGGAGCCACTCCGTGGGCTGGGCTATTCCCTATTTTTATACGACTTGACCAAAGATGGGGAGGGGCTTAAAAGGTTGGCTGATCTTTTTACGCGTCTGGGAGATCGAAAGGAAGCGGAAGAGATTTTAAAACGGATATGACGGTTTTGGATTCCAAAATCAATGTGTGGCGTCGGGAGTGTATCCTTCAAATATTGGTGGAGGGGTGGCTTTGCACTCTCTCCATATTCGCCGGCCTGTTCCTTCTGCTTTTTTTCCTGGATTTTTGGTTAGTGCTTTCCCAGCCGGTGCGCCTTTTTCTTTTTCTAGCCGCTTGTATGGGGGGCGGGATGGTGATTTGGCGGAGGTTGTGGATGCCGTTTGGGAGGGTGCGCCCCCCCATTTTGATCGAAAGGATATCCCAACGATATCCCGTCTTGAAGCCTTATCTGAGGACCGCATGGGAATTCAAAAGTCGGGGATTGACCGCTCATGTTTCCGCGGATTTGGCACAAGCCCATATTGTGCAGACGGAGAAAAAATTAGGGGAGCTTCCTGAGGAGACGGTGTTTTCCTGGAAGCCTTCGCATGCGGTGAGAAGGCAATTCATGGCTTCTGTTTTATTCGGAGGACTGGGACTTCCTTGGATGTGGGGAAACCAGGCGGGGATGACCAGGGTGGCGGCTCCCTGGAAGGATGTGGCCTTGGAGGAAATCTTGGAGATCTCCCCCGGGAGTTCCCGCATTCCCTGGAGTTCGGATGTCGTGATCCGGGCCCGAAGCAGGAAAATTATATTGACCGATTTGAAATTGCTGCTTCGGGAACCTGACAGCTCCTGGAGGACGATGCCTTGGGATTCTTCTTCCGGATTTGATTTCACGTACCAGGCTTCCGGATTGACGACTCCCTTGGAGTATCAGATTCTCTGGAAGGATTATAGAAGCCGCAAATATTCCTTGATTCCCGTTCCACATCCTCATCTGCAGCAGGCCCGTATTCGCGTCACGGCGCCGTCTTACACCCGGCGCCTGCCGGAGATCTTGGAAGGCCTTCAGGATGTATCGGCCTTTCAGGGGAGTTGGGTGGAAATTTCGGGTCGGCCGGACCGTCCCTTGCACTCTGCTCGGCTCACCGTTTCCACGCTGGCGGACCCCATCCCATTCAAACCTGTAGGATTAAGGGGGGAATACAGAGCCGCATTTCCTGTGCAGGGGACGGCCACTTTTTCTTTGGAAATCACGGATCAGGAGGGAGTTCCCGATCCGCGTCCTCCCAGTTTTCAGATCAAAATTCTGCCGGATATTCCACCGGCTGTGACGATTCTCTCTCCTTCTTTTGAGGTGGAGGTTAGCCCCAAGGAAAGGCTGCCCATCACTTATGAGGCAAAGGATGATATCGGGCTTGGTTCCCTGGAACTGGTGTACCAGGGGGAGGGGGGTTCTCCCAAAGCTTTTGCGATCCGGAAATTCGAAGAATCTCCCAGTATTTTTTTAGGAGACTATTTGTGGAATGTGTCTTCTTTTCCATCGGGAACGAATTTAACTTTTTATCTCAGGGTGCTGGACAACAATGCTTTTGGAGTCCAGGAGGGAGTTTCTCAAAAAATAAAGCTGCATCTGGTGGATTTTGAGGGACAGCATCTGGAATCGGAAGAAAGGCTTCTTGGGCTGGAAAAAAAGCTTTCTTCTTTGGTCGAGAAAGAGAAAGATTTAGTCCAAGCCTTGGATCGGAAGACTGTGTCGGATCCTGAGATGGAAAAGTGGCTTCAAGAACTTCAGAAGGCTTGGTCGGAAGCTGTCCGTGAATCGGAAGAGATGTCGGCATGGCTCCAACAAGATCCTTACATAAATCCGGGGTTCTTGGAGCAGATGAATAGTTTGTCTCAGTGGCTGAAATCTTTAGATCGGGAGCAGGTGTCCCAGGCTTTGGAAGCGGCTAGGGCGGGTAAAAGACAGGAAGCTGTGAGTCGGCATGAAAAACTGGCTCAGGAGCTGCAAAGTGCTGTGGATCGCATGAAGCAGGGACTTAAATTCCAGGCCTTTCAAGATTTTTGGGGAGAGGCTCAGGGGATTAGATCTCAAAGCGAACAGTTGACCTCCGCTCTTTCGAAGGTCGCGGAATCTTCCGCTCAGGTTTCGGAGACGGAATTCAAGGAGTTGCAGGATTTGCTGGGAGAAATCCAAAAGAAAATCTCTGGGCTGGCTCAGACCCTGAACTCTTTGCCCAAACCTGCGCCCGGCAGTGAAGAGGAAAAGCAAAGAAAGATCATCCGGATTCCCATCGGCTCTTCTCAAGGTCTTTCCCAGGCCTTGGCCCGTGCCCTGGAAAGCAGGGATATGGCCAGTGCATTGCAGATTGCCCGCCAGTTGACGGAGGAGTTGAACAAATTGGAACGGGCTTTGGAGGAGGCCAACCAAGCGGAGTGGGAAGAGGCCAAACAGGAGGCGGAGGTTTCCAAAAAGCTGGCGGAGGTTCAGAATCTTTGGCAGGAGATTCTGGAAGGGCAGGCCGGCCAGGTGGAGGATATCCGCCGGTTGCAGGAACAGGAGACCCAAGAAAAGTTGGATTTTCAGCGGAAAATTTTGGCCCATTTGGAGGCTCGACAACGAGAGATTCTTCAAAAAGCCAAGCTTCTTTCTCCTCCTCTTCCGGGGAGTGTGCCGGGACGCATGCAGGAGGTGCTTTCGGAATTTGAAAAGGGGCACGTTTCCAAAGCCCCGGCGCTTCTGCGGTCCATTGTCCGGGATTTGGATATCCTGGGGACGGGAAATCCCCCTCGCCTGTTGCTTAGGGATGGGGAAAAGGAGATCTTGGTGGAGTTGGAGAAAGCTTCAGGGATGTCCCAGCCGCCTTCGGATGCGTTGGGCCAAAAATCCCGTTCCGCTTTCGATCGTCAGAAATCCATTCGTTCCCAATCCGCCCAACTGAAGACTCAAATGGAGGATTTGGGTTTGGGCGGGGTTCTTCCGGAATCCCTTGCCCAAAATTTATTCGCGGCTCAGTCCGAGATGTCTAGTGCTGAAAATTCCCTTCAACAGGTTCAGATTCCAGGGGCTCTGGAGCATTCCAGTAAAGCCTTGGAGAAATTAGAGCAGGGACTGCGGGATTTCGGTGAAGCCATGCAAAAACAGAAGCAGATCGAGAGGGGCATGTCCGGAGCCAAACCCCAAAGAAGCGGTATGGCTCGGCCGGCAGGCGCCGGACGTGCGGGGTTTCAGGTCGCGCCGGTGAGACTGCCTTCCTCGGAAGAATACCGTCCACCGGAGGAGATGAGGAAAGAGGTGTTGGA
>JACQJN010000133.1 GCA_016205085.1 Elusimicrobiota bacterium
GGCCAATGATTACGGCGCCAAACTCTCCTTCACCCCTTGGAAAGGCTCCAATTTTAACCCCGGCTACAGCCTCAAAGAAGTACGGGAGAAACGGACCGATTTCACCGCTTCCTCCCCCGTCAACCTAAAATACCCCAAATCCATGAGCCAAACGGCGAATGCCAACGCCAATCTGCAGATTTTCTCGTGGCTGATTCCCAACCTCAACTACACCGCCACCACGATCGAGAACAACATCCTCAACGTGACCACCGTCACCATAGGCAGCCAATCCCGCCTCTTCGGCGTGGGAGATATCAAGACCATCAACCGTGCCGCCTCGGGAGGAGTGAATTTTTCTCTAACCATGGCCCAGATATTGCCCAATACGAAACTGCTGCGCTCCTTGAATCTCAACTCAGGCTATCAGCTTTCGGATGGGGACAGTTGGCAAAACATCGAAAAGGAGTTTTCTTCTAAAACAGCTCTCTGGATCCGGAGCCCCCTAAAACCGGCCAACTCCCTGGCCACCCGATCCAACCTCACTTTGCGGGATACCTACAACTCCTCCCAGAGATGGTCCCCTCTGGAAGCCTATGAGCTTGCCGGACGCTGGAGCCCTTTGAGAACACTGTCCTTATCCAACAACTACACCCAAAGCATTCAAAGAAGCGAGGTGACCGGCACCGTCAGCAAAACCATTACCCGCACGCTTCCGGACCTGGTGGCCAGCCTCTCCCAGGCCGAAACCCTCCTGCGCACGGAACGTTGGATGAGAAACACCCAGGTCAATCTAAAATTCTCCCGGCGGACCAACGAAACGGTAAACGTGACCTTGACGAATGAAACCAGTTTCGGAAACGACTTTAGATTTTTATTCAAAGAACGATTCGACACCGCCACCACATTCAACACCCGCACTTCCCAAAATAAGGACCTGCGCACTGACAAGATTTCCCAAACCGTTTTTCATCGGGATGCCTCGGCCCAAACGACATTCGACATCCGTCAATTCCGCTTTACACCAAAATTGGATTATCTATTCGATCAAACCGTCTTGGGAAACAACGTGGTCACCGCAGAGACCGCTCAGATCACTCCCAGCCTTCTCGTCCGGGCGGATCTGACTTTGCCCAGAGGGCTCTACATTCCTTTCACCGGAAAAACCCTGATCTTCACCAACCGTATCATCTGGACCACCACCGCCAGCCTGGCCCGCCGAAGATCCCCCATCACCATCTCCGACAACTCGGATCTGTTTTCCTTAAACACCAGCGGAGATTATGAAATAGCCAAAAACCTAAGGATGACCTTAAACGGTGCCGCCCAAAGGCTTTGGCATAAATTCTTAAAGCAGGAGGATTTCATCTCCTACCAATTCGGCACCACCCTCACATTCCAGTTCTAAATTAGCCCAAAAATATCTAAATTTTTAGCATAGGCCCAAAGACCTGTGTCTCACTAGGTCAAGGGACCCCTGACAGAACCTTCCATCTTGCCTACAATACTTAAAATGACTAGATTTCCTGCGATTTTTCTTTCATTTTGCATTTTTATTCAGTCCTTTTCTCCCGCATTTTCCCAACCCAGGTCCATCCCTTACAGCGTTAAAACTGTTCAACCCTCTCTGCCTTTCTCCCATCCCTATTTCGAAACATATCTGCCGATTCCCCTCCTCCACGAAACATCTCTCCAGAGTATTCCCACTCTTTACAAATTTCTGCCATTCTCTGCTCTCAAATCCCAAAAGCTTCCTTCCATCACACAAATCCCTCCCCAAGAAAGCCGTACCTTGGCAGAACATCTCTTTGATGGAAAACCCAAATCCGACGCTTCCGAAACTTCTCCGGAATCCCATTCCCCCGTCCCCGCCTCAGGGCTTTTCCATTACGAGATACAGGAACTGTTTAAAATCCGGCACCAGGTTCAGTTGGATGCCAGAAAAATTCTCCAGGACAAGCTGGGGGGAGACGTGGGAGATGGTCTCCTCCATAAAGACGTCCAGCGCGTCCTAAAACGCCTGACGGAGGCGGCCGGACTTCCCTCCCAAGCCGCTCAGGTCTTCGTAGGCAACTCCTTTATCCCGCAGGCATTCACCACCATTACAGAGACGGAGCGCCACTACCTAGCATCAAATTCACACTTGGCCAAGACATTCCGCGTGGCGAATGTATTTTTATCCTTGGGACTTCTGCGGGCTCTGGACAACGAAGCCCAATTGGCCTTCGTCCTGGGACATGAGCTGCAGCATAACTGGAAAAACCACCTCAAGGATTTTCTGGGAAGCTGGGAAGCCCTGGGGCATTTTCATGAATTGGAGGCGGACAGAGAGGCCTTAAAACTTGCGGCCGCGGCGGGCTATGACCCCCGGGAGGCGATGGAAGCCGTGGAAGCCCTATATCGGGAATACGACCGACTTGAAAACCGATACAGACTTCTTAAAAAAGATTCCGGAGAAATCCTTAAGCTGATCCAGAGCATCCAAGACATTCATCCCCACCCCACCATCCGAAAAGCCAGCATGATGGACCATTTAGGCGAAGCCATGGAAAAATTTAAACACCGTCCCCCTCTCTCCTCAAAACCCCTGTGGACGGTGCGCCGGGATTCCGCGATAAGACCCAGCCATGTAGACCGCCTGGAAAAGCGCATCCATGAGGCCATCCAGACGGAAAAGTCGGCGGACCAAAACCTGTACTCCATGGAAAGCATAATCGCCCAGGAATCCGCCAAAGGACGCCTTAAGGAAGAAGGGTACGCTATCTTGGAAGAGGCTTACCATCAAATCCTCTCCCACACCCGGGAAAATCAGGATCTAAGGGCAGTGGAGGTCTCTTTAAGGCGCCATCAGGATGGAGCTCGTTTCCCCACCAGAGGGCTTAAATCCGGCCTCATCACGCACCAACTGGATACTCTCTTAAAAAATTTAACTCCCGACCCCACCCTGGAGGAATTCCTAAACGCCTCCCTAGGTCTCGGAAATTGGGAAAAGAAGGCGGGCACCCTAAGACTCCTAGGCCAGATACGGACAAGGAAACAGTTGGATTCCGCCTTTAAAACGCTCTCCCATGAAGCCGAAAACCTGGGTTTCTACGGCCAAACCAGACCCGAGGATGAACCTGAGGAAATAATCCTGGACGTCACTCATAGAATATGGAAAGCGACCCAAAATATACTCACTTCGGAACTGGGCCGTCCCGTCCTCCCCGAAGAGATCATTCAGGAACTTAAAAAGGGTCTCTGGCCCTCCTGGCTCAAAGGGTATGTTTCGGGATTCAACGTTCAAATCCTGGAAACCGCATTCGGACCCGAAGCCACAAGGTCCAAGCAGTTTACTCCCTCCCAGTTGGCCGCCCGGTTGGAAAGCCTTCCTTCCCCTATGTTTCTTAAGCCCAGAATCAGGAAAGAAAATGTCACCAGCAAGACATTCGCGGGACTCTTCAGATGGTCCCAGATCCATTACACGCCCGGATCCATGCAGACAACCAACAATAGAATCCTCTTTCGCTATGAACGCTACCACATTCAAGGCTTAAAAAGTCCCGCGCTCAAAGATCAACTGGATATCACCTGGTGGTTTCTTCGAGGAGACAGCCTCCCTCCACCCTTCATTCAGATTTTAAAGCAGGAAGGGAATTTGGAGATTTTCCTTAAGGCCGCCCTTCAAGAGATAGCACAGGAGCTCCATCGCAGAATACATGAGGATGGAACCAGCGCGATAAAATCAACCGCCGTCCAGTGGTATTTTGACTGGGTAGGGATACTCCTAGACTCCGCCCTACAAAACACAAGAGATTTTAAGACCATCCGGGAAACCCTGGCCTTCCTATTAAATCAGGTGGAGGAAACCCTTTCCTCGGAGGGAGCCAATCTCAACCTCCGGGAATCCAACCTCACCTATAGCTGGGAACATATGATGAAATCTTTCAGCGAGGCCCTGCTGAGAACGGTGTCCCACACAAACCAGGCAGGCGTGAGACCAAAAAACAAGGAATTAAAAGAGATCGCCTCCTTGATCCAGCGCCTTGAAAAACTCCTAAGTCAACCCTCCGGCCTGGAACTCATCCAAAAGCACGCCCATCTCCTGCATGCGCACATAGATCGGAAGAAAAACTACATGACGGCCTACCACAATGCCCTGCCCAAATCCTTTTCATACCCGGGCAAGAGACTGCACGAAAGAAGGCGCAAAAAGTTCGCGCGTCAAATTTCTCCCGATGCGGACAAACCAATAGGCTTGACGGAATCCCACTTTGCCCATTTTCTCTCCTGGGTGGGAAACGCCGACATAAAACCCGAAATCAAGCTGATGGCGGCGGCATTGATGGATAAATTTCCTACGGGGCACCCCGTGCTCTTCCTTCAGAGTTCCTCCTTCGCCGTAGGGAGGTGGCTCCTGGAAGACGTGGTTCAATCTTCCGGCACGGCTGAGGAGGTTCAAAAACTTGCCAGGGACCTGCTTCAAATCCGGGAGCTCCACCCCGCACTCTTCCAGCCACCGATAGACAACGATCGTCAAGGCTCTTTAAAAAACGCATTTCAGGGCTCGGCAAAAATGGTTCTGCGCAGCGAACCCTTCATTTCCATGCTTAAAGGGGAACACCCCTTCAGGGAGGTGAGCTCGCGTTGGGCGCTTCAAATGCTAGGGCGCATGGACAGCACACGAACATGGCCCAAAAACGCGCAGGACCGACTGCGGCTCATGGACCTTTTAAACTCCACAGGAGAGTTCGACAGCACCATAGATAACCGCATCCTGGAGGAAGCCAGGTCCAATCCCAAAGGCTTCTTATCCTGGCTAAAAAAAGATAAAAAGTGGCTAAAATCCATGTTTAACTCCTATGGTGAGTCTCCAACAAATATAAACACCCCATGGGGGGAAATTCCAGTGCCCCTCCCCACCCCATTAAGAGTCATCCGCCACCCCATTTTAAGAGCTCAAATTTTTCAGCTCCTTCCCGAAGCCAATATAAAGGAAAAACCGAGGTTTTCTCCTCTAAAGAAGCTCCGCGCCATGCGGAATTTATACCGGCAATACAGAAGGGCGAGAAAATATTTTACCAAAGAGTTTCTAAAGCAAATGCAGCATGAAGGCAGCCTCGAGGAAAAGATATTCGAGGTGTTGGAGGAGGTAGACCGGCACTCTACGGAAGAAACATTAAAAGCCAAGGAACGCTGGGACAGAGGAGAATTCACCTCTGAAGACAAGGACTTCCTGGAATTTCGCCTGCCACGACCCAGGATGTGGAGGACCACGCTGGCCCATAGGCAAGAAGAAATTCTGACGGGGTACAAAAATCTGATAGAGTACCAAGCCCTGGCGGCGCTCTGGAACCTCTACCAAGCCTATGCGGGAACCCAGGAACCCCTTCTGCAGTTTCTCCTGGAAAATTACCCAGAACCCACCCGTTCCAGGGATGAAATTCTTGAGCGCATCATGAAAAAACGACGCCTATCTCCCGGAAGTCTTTCTTTTTTAGAGTCCCATAAAAGTTACAGGATGCCCAATCCTCTTAGAAGGTTGGAGAAAACACTCCTGGATACGGCGGTCATCCAGACAAAAAGGCTCAGCCCCGCGGAACGCGTGGACATCCTTCTGCACACGGCCGGCGTGCAGCCCCTGTCTCCCGAAAGAGAGAAGGAACTAAACCACAAGTTCTTGAAGGGAGACCGGAAGAAGCTGGCCCGCGAGAAAGCGGCCCTTCGAAGCGTCTCCGAGCTTCAAAAATACATCACCCTGCTCCACCCCAAAGACCGATCTTTGATCATGCGAGCCCAGTTCTATGGAGAAACCTCCCTGCATCAGGCGCCAGAAGAGGTGTGGCGGCTGTACAGAAACTTGGTGATAGAAAAGAGAAATATCCCGCCCTTCCTGAAGAAGATTTTGGAAATTTACTTCGAACTGCTGAGGGAGGAGGAAAAGGCCCATCTCATCTCGGATTTGGCGGCCCGGCAGGAAGTGGGTCAAGACCTTACAGGTCCGGAGATTCTCAAGGTAGCCCTCAAAAACCAGGGAGTCACCGGAGCCAAAATTGCACAGGTTTTAAATACCCATAAGGGGCTTCTTCCTCCCGAATACACCCAAATCCTTGAGGACTTCAAGGATAACGCCCAGGAAATAGAAAAGATGCGTTCCTTCGAAATCATAGGAAAACAGCTGGAGCCTATCGACAAAACCGCGCCCCATCCCGATGGAAAATCAAGCCCGTTGGATTCCCTGGACTCCTTAAGCCGGGAGATTCTTCCCAACATCGGCGAGGCGGTCAGACAAAGACTCCTCCGGCAGGTGCGGTACCTGCTTTGGGAACAAAAGGCCCGCGTCCGTAAAATCCAAAATATGGGTCCCGAACTGGGCTCCGGCTCAATCAAGGTGGTGTACAAATTAGAGTTGGAGGATGGCCGAACCTGGGTGGCCAAGTTCCGCGTTCCGGGAGCCTCCTACCACCTCGAAAGAGAGTTTCAGATTTTAGAGCAGTTGGTCCAGGAAGTGGAAAAAATGGAAGAGGTCAACGTGCCGGACGTGGAATCCCTGCTTAAAGAGCTAAGAGAGCTGGTCCAATCCGAGATGGACTTTAGAGATGAGGCCGGCATACAATCCTCCATGATCCGCCGGGTTTCAGAAAGATCCTGGGCCGTAAGGCTGGTGAGTGGACCCAAACCCTTCATCCCCTCCCCCCATCCCCTGTACCTCTCAGAAGATATGATGGTGGAGGAGTACGTCCCCTCCATTCGGTTTAGGGACCTTCCCTTCAGAAGCCTCTTAGGACCCAGCCAGCAGAAGATAGCCCGGCGGGCCGTCCAGGAAGGGATGCTGGCCCTGGTTCTGGAAGAGTGGTTGGAACCGGACCCCCACACGGGAAACCGCCACGCGCGCAAGGGATGGCTGCACCGAATTTTGACAAGACTGGTCCTCATGGATTTAGGTCAGGGGAAGCTTCTCCCCATTGCGCAGTTCAAACCCTGGATACGGGCGGGATTGGCCCTGGACTCAGGAGACATCCAAACCGCGGCCCGAACCCTGGCCTCCACAATGAAAATTCCGGGAAACCGAACCTCCCAGGAAATCGTCTCCTCCATCCAGGCGGGTCTTCAAAACTCTCCCCAACTGGGAGTGGTGGAACGGCTGGTGGAAGGACTGATCCAGGCTGAGAAAAAAGGCGCCATGGTCCGATGGGAGCATGCGCCTCTGCAAAAGGCTTTTGTGATCTATTCGGGATATTCCCCTTGGTTGCCCAAAAACTACATTCAAAAATCCCTGGAAAAGGCCTTGGCATTAAGACTTCTGCAGGATGGAAGTGTATCTTATTTTAAACTCTTGAGGTTATGGCTCCGCAAAACTATCTGGGGCACCCAATCCATCAGAACCGAAATGGAGAAGCTGGTGGAGAACCTCAAAAGCCGGTAGGGCACCACTCCATTTTGGTATACTATGCAGGTTCGATGAGAAGGGAACATCTCCTGCCGATACTTGTGATAAGCTTTTCCTGGTTGTCGAGCGGCTGCACCGCCTCTTTGAAACAACAAATCCAGAGCCAGGCCCAGCGCATTCAAGCCTTGGAAGCTCAAAATAATGAAGTCAGCGAAGAACTGACACGGGAAAGAGAAAAAGCGGCGGCCCTGGACGCGCAGCTTGAAATTTTAGACCCAACCCCCAAGGGAGAGGTCGTCCCCTTTTCCGACTGGAGCGCCTCGCAGGGCCGCTATGCCGGAAAATCCATCCTGACGGAAGCCCGCCTGCTCAACGAAGTGAATTTCCAATCCTCCCGGCCCTACCTCATGCTGCAATCTGTGGATGGCGCGGAAAATATAAAATGTTTTGTCACGGCCAGAAAGTTGGACCCCAACTCCCGCCAATTGCTGATCCACTCCAAATTCAGAGGAAACATGAAACTCAAAGTCCGATGGATAAAAAAATCCAAAAAGGCGCGAAAATACGAATGCGTCCTTGCCAAGGTTTTCCACCAAAAACCGGAAGCGGGGGATTTAGACTCCTCTCCCGAAGCGGAGATTCTTGAGCCAGAATAAACTCTCCTCCTATCTCCTGCATTTTCTTTTTCCTAAAACCTGCGTCCACTGCCGCCGAGATTTGGTCATTCAGGAAGAAAATCCCCTCTGCCCGGACTGTCTCCGGCAACTGGAACCACTAACTGCCGACCTCACCTGCCAACGCTGCGGTATTCCTCTGCCCTCCGGCGGAGCCCACTGCCACCTATGCCGGAACAACAAATTCCAATGCCAGGTGATCCGATCCGCGTTTCTATTCAACCCGCCCCTTCAATCCCTCATCCATGAACTCAAGTACCAAGAGAGAAAATCTTTGGTCCAGCCCATGGGAATCTGGCTGAGAGAGGCTTTTAAAAAATATCCGGAGATTCACGGAGCCCAGGTGCTGGTCCCGGTGCCCCTCTACCCCGAACGGGAAAGGCGAAGAGGATTCAACCAATCCCAGCTCCTAGCCGAGGAACTGGTAAAGTCCTCGAGGGCTTTCGTAATCCCCCTGCTAAAACGGATAAGAGCCACGTCTCCCCAGGTGGATCTCCCCAAATCGCAGAGATTGGAAAATGTGAAAGAGGCCTTTCAGGCAGCGGAAACGGAAAAAATAAGAGGTAAAGAAATCCTTTTGGTAGATGACGTCTGCACCACGGGAGCCACTTTGGAGGAATGCGCCAAAACTCTTAAAAAGGCGGGAGCCAAGAAGGTGTGCGCTTTTACTTTAGCCAGACAGGCCCAATAGCCGGCGCCACCAGCTTTCCGGGGCCGATTTTGCGACTCCTCTCTCTTCAGGGGGAGGGATATAGAGCGGCAATGTAAAATGAAAAACAGAGCCTTTCCCCACCTCGCTTTCCACCCACATGCGTCCATTGTGCAGATGGATCAGAGCTCGGGCTATGGCCAACCCTAGCCCCGTTCCCTCCACATGCATCTCCCCGCTAGCGATCTGCACAAATTTCTCAAACACGCGATTTAATTCACTTTTGGGAATCCCCCTGCCCGTATCCTGAACGGATAAAACCACGGTACCCCTATTTTTATCCATCCCCTTCTTAGCCGAGACCGTGATCCGGCCGGGAGATTCCGTGAACTTGATGGCATTCGAAATCAGATTGGTCAAAACCTGCACCACCCGCCGCCCATCGGCCATGACCTGAGGCAGCTCCGGCTCCATCGATTCCGTCAGGTCCAGCCCCTTTTTCTTGGCCCAGGGTCTTAAGCCCTCCACCCCCTCCCGCAGAACATCTTCCGCGTTGGAAGGGACCGGGTGCACCGTCATCTGACCGGATTGTATCTTTGAAAAATCCAGAATCTCGGTGATCATATCCGCCAAACGCTCGCTATTGCGCACCGCCGTGGCAAATATCCGGCCCTCCTCCGAGCTCATCTTTCCTGAAAATTCTTCCCGCAAAATATCCAGAGCGGAGCGTATGGAAGTCAAAGGAGCCCTCAATTCATGCGTCACATGCGCCACAAATTCCTGCTGGACATGCAATACCTGCTTGTATTTGGTGACATCCGGAAGGGTAGCGTAAGTGCCTACGATTTTTCCCTCTTCATTCTGTACCAAAGCGGTGGAAGCCCTCAAGGTTCGGCCCAACTCCTCACTTGTTGTGACCTCCACTTCCTTGGAGATGGGCCGATCTTTGGGAGTCTCGATCTCCTTGGCCAAAGCCACCGCCTGCTCGTCTTTTTTCACCCACTCCGTCACCGGCTTGCCGGCCGCTTCCGTCAATTTCTTTCCGGTAATATCTTCCGCTGTGGGATTCATCATCAACACGTTGCCCTGGGCATCCACCACCACCACGCCTTCCGCCATCTTGCTGAGCACCTGCTCCGTCCGAACCTGCTCATTGAGCAACCGGTTCTTATCGCTTTCCAACTGTCGGGTGGCTTCCTGAACGCGCTTCTCCAAATCCTCACGGAACTGAAGCATGACCTTTTCGAAAACCCTTTGGCGATCCTGCTCCCCCTCCACCGCTTGTTCCACCAATTTCCCCACGGACTGCTCAAAAGAAAACTTATCCAGATCAATGATCCATTCCGGCGTTCCGGAAGATATCTCCGGCTTTAAGACTGTTTCTTCCGGCACCGCTTCTTCCACATGATCCACCTTCGCGTAGACCGCTTCATTCACCCGGATATGCAGCACCGATTTCTCAGACAGAAACTTCTGCAGATCGATCTGCTTGGCCACCTCCGGCTTTAAAATAGCCAGCTCATAAAAAGAGACCAGTTCGGAGGGACGCAGACCCTCTCCCATGCTCAGGCTATGGAGATGAAAGCGGTCAAAAAGGGTGCGGACAGCTCCCGGAATCTGTCCCACGGTGCAGACCACCAAACCGTTTGCCAGAAATTTATCCTGATCCAAGGCAAAAATCAGCTCTTTTTTTTCCTCCAGTCCTTCCAGCGCCTTCTCAATTAGCTTGTGGGTCTCCTGGAGAGACTGGATCACGGTGGGGTGCTTCATGTGGTAGAGCGAGATGAGCCCTAAAGTCTTTCCAAACGACTTTAGGATTCCCAGGCAGGAATCCCGGAATGATTCATTAGACATAGGACCCACTACAATCTAAAGAGGTGGGCGGCCTTGTGGCCCCCTGTCGCCTGACGGGTATCAAAAACCAACCGGGAAGATTTCACCACGGAATCATAGTCCACTCCGTTGTGAGCCGTGAGGATCACCACACAGTCAAAAGTCCTCAGCATGCGTGGAACCAGTTTTTGGGAAGTAAAAACCTTCTTTCCCAAACGGATGGAAGGCACGAAGGGATCATGGTATGAAACTTGAACCCCGGACTCGATCAAAAGCTGCATGACATCCAGGGAAGGAGATTCTCGGTAGTCCGAAACATCCTTCTTATAGGCCATCCCCAACGCCAAAACACGGCTGCCTTTTAAAGCCCTCGCCTTGGTATTGAGGATTCCCGCGATGCGTTGAACCACCTGCCGGGGCATGGAGGCGTTGATGACTCCCGCCAATTCAATGAAGCGGGGTTCAAAATTCAAAGCCTTCATCTTCCAAGCCAGATAATGGGGATCAATGGGGATGCAGTGTCCACCCAGGCCCGGGCCGGGATAAAAAGGCATGAATCCAAAAGGCTTGCTGGAAGCCGCCTCGATAATCTCCCATACATTCAGACCCAAGCGATGGCACATGAGACAAATCTCATTGATGAGCCCTATGTTCACGGCCCGGAATGTGTTTTCTAAGAGCTTGACCATCTCGGCCGTTTGGGTATTGGAAACGGGGACCACCCTTTCCACAATCTGCCCATAGAGCAGCGCCGCCACCTCCGTGGAAGAAGGGGTCACCCCCCCCACCACCTTGGGGGTATTGTGGATCTTATACGTTTGATTCCCCGGGTCCACGCGCTCAGGAGAAAAGGCCAGATGAAAATCCACACCCGCCTTGAATCCGCTCTCCTCCAAAAGAGGAAGCACCAGCTCCTGAGTCGTCCCGGGATAGGTGGTGCTCTCTAAGATGATCACCTGCCCCGGCTTTAAATGACCGCGGACCTGCCGGGCCGCCGAGAGAATATAGGAAACATCCGGATCGCGGCTCTTTCTTAAAGGGGTGGGCACACAGATGATGACCGCGTCTTGGGCAGAAAGGACCTCGAATTTGTGGTTGGCGGTCAGTCGATGAGAGGAAACCAGATCTTTCAAAAGATCGGAGTCCACATCCAGAATATAGGACCGGCCCTTCAATATGGAATTTACCCTTTTGGAATCCACATCGAACCCGGTGACTTTAAAGCCTTTGAGCGCGAACTCCACCGCCAAGGGAAGACCCACATATCCCAGCCCTATGATGCCGATTCTAGCTTTGTGGTCGGCGATGAGCTTTTTAAGATTTTGCTCCGAGTGCCTCATCCTGTTTAAAATAATAGAACTAATGGCAAGACATGACAAGTCTTTAGTTAAATTCTACAATACTCCCCGCTCCAATGCCCAAAAAACATACCGTCTGTGTCATCGGCACAGGCTATGTCGGCTTGGTGACAGGGGCCTGTCTGGCTGAACTGGGCAACCAGGTCACCTGCATGGACTCGGACGCCAAGAAAATAGCCATGCTTCAGGCCGGCAAAATCCCCATATTTGAACCGGGTTTAGACAAACTGGTCCATAAAAACGTCAAAGCCAAGCGGTTGTTTTTCTGCAACTCCATCCGGGA
>JACQJN010000127.1 GCA_016205085.1 Elusimicrobiota bacterium
AAGGTGTACTTCCTTCTCGCAGGTACCTGGCGCACTATATTGCGCCAGGTATCCCTCGGTCAGACTCTTCACTTAAGAAAAGGTCCTCATCAACCCACCGCGGAAAAACTTGAGCCCCCATGAAGGGAGCTCAGATTTTTCTCCGGCGGTAGGACTCGAACCTACAACCCTCCCGTTAACAGCGGGATGCTCCACCATTGAGCTACGCCGGAATATCCCTATCTTAAGAAATTTAAAATCAAGAAGCAAAGCGTGAGTCGATAGGCCTATTTCCTTATAGGTCTAAATCCACACAAATTCTAGGTCCAATGTCCCTTCAGGATATTGTGGGGGTTATTATAAAATGATTGAACTTCAATCCCTGCTTATGCTTTCAAATTTCAAGAAATTTCTAACACTCTTTCTGTGTGCTATTCTTGTCTATACCTGCCCAGGCCTTGAGCCCTATAGGGCCTTTGCCCAGTTCCGAACCTACGCTGCGAAAGGAAAGTATACGGTGGGGAGTCTATCCCCGAATGTGGTTCACCCAGTCGCTGGGATGATGCTGCAGGGGCATTTGCTATCGCAACCACTGTCTGTTTCTCTGCCGCTTCCACTTCAACCCTTCAAGGGTTACGGCCAAATTCGAGTCATAAAAACCCGGATGGAAAAATTGAGTTCCCAGGCCTCCTCTGAAAATTTAAAGAGCTTGTCGGGATGGGAGAAGTCTGTTGGGGCGGGGCCGGAAAATGCGGGTGTGGAGGGGGCCGCCATGTCTCTGACATCTCAGGGTCCTCGGAGCTCTGCGGAGGGGGCCGCCAGGGAGGTTCCAAGCGCTAGGGGATTGTCTTTGTCTATCCGACCGGCTTTAAATTTGAGGATTCCCTCCCTTGCCCGGGGAATAAGTTTCTCAAAAAAGCAGGCCATCCTCCCCGCTCTTTCCGTGGTTGGGGCTCTTGTGGTGGCGCATGTCACAGGTTTTCTCGATCCGACCGTCGCCATTTTCGTATTGGGAGGTGTTTCCATAAGATGTATGGAGCCGAGGCGTTGGGAAGAAGAGAGGGCAGTACAGCAGGCCATACAGCAGGAGCAGCGCAGGATCCAGGCTTTTCAGGAACTGAGAAACAAACTTTGGGAAAGGACGCAGCAGATGGAGATGATACTTGTTCAGAAAAAAACCCGGGTGCTCATCGACCGGGAACTGGTGACGGAAGGCGCTCTGGAAGCTCTTGTACGCAGCTATAAAGACAGCTGGGAAAAGTGGTCCAAGGAACTTCCGGTTGATTCGGAGGCGGCTAAGGCTGATTGGAAGGCTCAGTTTACCGCTTATCTTAAAGAAAATTTGAGCTTCCAGGGGCTTTTGACAGATCCCGAGACCTTGGACCAAATTATTCAGGAGGAGATGCCCAATTTCCTAAATATTGTAGAGGAGTGGGAAAAGGAGTATTCAGCTGCCGCCACTCTTTACCAGAGTTCTCAGGAATGGCATGCCCAAGCCAAAGCGGCCCAGGTGGAGAATTCAGGTGAGGGAGAGGTCCACTTTCAAGCCCAAGAACAGAAAATTCAAGCAGAGGTTTCTCAGGTTGAGGATAAATCTCATCAGAAAGAGAAAAAGAAAGGATCCCAGGTGGCCTTGAAGCGAGTTCTTCCCATGATTGTCTGGATGGCTTTGGGGGGGTCTCTTTTATACGCGCTTGGGTCTTCCCATGCGTTGTGGGGGGGGTCCCTAACCCTGCCTGTTTTTTTAGGCGCGGTGGTTATGGCCGGCGCCACCCTGGATGAATTCCTTAAAAATATTGGGGTGGATCGCAAGGAAACCAATTTATTCAACAGTATATTCAAAGATCTTTCCTCCATCAGGCCGCTTCCTTTTGCGGGAAGGCCTAAATTGGTGGCGCAAATTTTGTCTGTCCTCTCTCAAAAGGAGGGAGGTAGGAAGGGAATCTTGCTGGTGGGACAGCAAGGGGTGGGCAAGGGAGCCTTGGTTGGGCACATCGCCTCCGAGATCGGGATGGGGACCTATCCCTTGGACATGAAATTTTTGGAGTTGGATGTTTCTAAATTTTCTACGCTGGCCTCTCAGATGAGTTCCAATCCAGACGAAAAATCACTATCCGACAAATTTTTCGATTCCATTCTG
>JACQJN010000019.1 GCA_016205085.1 Elusimicrobiota bacterium
CACTAGCGGAGGGGGGTTTGAAGATCGCTCAGAAGAACTACGAAACGGGAAGAACTGATTTCACAAAGTTGGCGGAAGCGGTGCGCAATCTTTTGGAGGCCCAAATGAAGTATTACGATGAGGTGTACCACTATGGGGAGCATTGGGCCATGTTGGAACAAGTTGTGGGCATAGAAATAAAAAGTTCTAAGTTCTAGGTTCTAAGTTCTAAGTTGGAGGATTTTATATGAGCAGAGGATGGGAGTTATTTCTGTGGATGGTCCTGACTGTTTTGGTTGTTGTGGGAATGGAGGGTTGTAAATCTCATGGTCCTCAGGATGATTCAGGGAAGGTGGCCGCCGTCAAGACATGGTACCAATGCCCCATGCATCCGGAGGTGGTTCGTGAGAAACCTGGAGAGTGTCCCATCTGTCATATGAAGCTCCAACCCGTGGAGGTGATGGATCAGTATAAGACAGAATCTCCCATCGGCGTGGCGGGGCGTGTGCCTTTTAAGCTGTCTCCTCAGAGACAGCAGTTTATTGGGGTCACGTTCGCGCAGGTGGAAAAGATGGATTTAGAAAGGGTGATTCGGGCTTCGGGAAGAATTGCCTACGATCCGGAACTTTATTCCGCGATGGAGGAGTATCGCCAGGCTGTGGAGACGGCCAAGTCTCTGCCCAATGCTAAAACCATCTTAAGTTCCACCAAAATGAAGGTGAGGGTGTTGGGGCTTTCGGACGCCCAGATCGCCCAGTTGGCCACTCGGTCGGAGGAGTCGGCTGTGGGGTTGGTGTTGGGCCGGGCGGGAGGCAGCGTTTGGGTGTACGCGGATGTGTATGAGTATGAGATGAATTTGGTTGTGCCGGGACAGGTGATGGAGATTTCAAGCCCTGCCCTTCCCGGAGAGGTGTTCACCGGAAAAGTGCTTTCCATAGATCCTGTGGTCAATGCGGTGACGCGCACCGCCAGGGTTCGGGCCGAGGTGAAGAATCCGGAGGGAAAATTCCGCCCGGAGATGTATCTGGACATAAAAATCCGGGTCCCCCTGGGCAATAAAATGGCGATCCCTCAAAATGCGGTGCTGGATACCGGGGAGAAGCAGATCGTTTTTGTGGTTGGTGAGGACGGAAGTTTTGAGCCTAGAGAGGTGCGTTTGGGGACCGAAGCGGAGGGGTATTATGCGGTGGGGTCGGGTTTGGAGGAGGGGATGAAGATAGTCACCTCCGCTAATTTTCTGATTGATTCAGAGGCCCAATTCCGGGCGGCTCTGGAGGCATTTAAAAAGAAGGGCGGAGAAATGCCGGGAGGCCATGTGCATTGATGATTGAGAAACTCATCGAATATTGCGCCAAAAATAAGTTCCTGGTTCTGGTCTTGACCGCTGGGGCCGTGGCGGCTGGTTTTTATTCTCTGCGGCATATTCCCTTGGATGCGATTCCCGATCTTTCGGATACCCAGGTGATCATTTTCTCGCGTTGGGACCGCTCTCCGGATATTCTGGAGGACCAGGTGACCTACCCTATCGTGACGGCTATGTTGGGAGCCCCCAAGGTCAAGGCGGTGCGGGCCTTCACCGATTTTGGCTACTCCTATGTCTACATCATTTTTGAAGACGGGACGGATATCTACTGGGCCCGCTCTAGGACGTTGGAGTACCTTTCCAAAATCTTGCCTCGTCTGCCGGAAGGGGTGCGTACCGAACTCGGACCGGACGCTACTTCGGTAGGGTGGGTGTTCCAGTATGCCTTGGTGGATGATTCGGGAAAAATGAATCTGGCTCAGATGAGGTCTCTTCAGGACTGGTTTTTAAGATACCAGATCCAGTCTGTGCCGGGAGTGGCGGAGGTGGCCTCGGTGGGCGGGTTTGTGAAGCAGTACCAGGTGCAGGTGGATCCCAAGGCTCTTGCCGCTTACAACATTCCTTTGTCCAAGGTGGTAGAGGCCGTTCGCAACAGCAATAACGATGTGGGAGCCAGGTTGCTCGAGTTTTCCGGGACGGAGTACATGGTTCGGGCGCGCGGCTATCTTCAGTCTCTTTCGGATATAGAGAGTGTGGCGGTGGGACACGATCCGGGAACGGGAACTCCTATTCTGGTGCGGGACGTGGCTAAAGTCAGGCTGGGCCCTGATATCCGCAGAGGCGTGGGGGAGTTGAATGGATTAGGAGAGGCGGTGGGGGGCATTGTCATCATGCGGTATGGAGAGAATGCCCTTCAGGTGATACGTCGGGTTCAGGAAAAGTTGCATGACATTCAGCCCTCCTTACCCAAGGGAATTCGCATCGTCACCACCTATGACCGTTCCGATCTGATTCAAAAGGCTATCGTAACTCTTAAGCACACCCTTTTTGAAGAGATGCTGATTGTGAGCTTGGTCATACTCTTTTTTCTATGGCACATTCCTTCGGCTTTGATTCCCATTGTGACCATTCCTATTTCGGTTTTCTTGGCGTTTATTCCTATGTATTTGATGGGTTTCACCTCCAACATCATGTC
>JACQJN010000128.1 GCA_016205085.1 Elusimicrobiota bacterium
GCCCAGGGCTTGCCCTCGGCCCCCGAGCCCCTGATGGGGAACCCCAGGGTTCCCATCTTTTCTCCACCGGAGGTGGCTCTCCCCTCCCTACGGGGGCTACGGGCAAATCCCTGGTCATCCCCAGGCAAAAACTTCATTTCCTATCTGCTTCGACTAGCCGAGCCTGGCACCCCCAGACAGGCCCCAAAAGGGGAATTCAGATATTATGACAGGATTTTGACAGGATTATCCTTTACCCTATTAAGGTAATTCATCTTTATCTAAAGGGGAAATTCCTAATGGCACACAAAATTCTCATGATTGATGACGATCAAAACCTTGTCTCCTTGGTGCGGGATTTTTTAGAGCAGAAGGATTGCCAGGTGGATTCCACTGAAAGAGGATCGGAGGGCATTGAGAAAGCCAAAGCCTCCAAGCCGGACCTGATCCTTCTGGATGTGCAACTCTTGGATATGCAGGGATGGGAGGTGTGTCAAAAAATAAAGTCCTACCCTGAGCTTGAGAATATCCCTATCCTCATGATTTCAGGCGTGTACAAACAGGCGGCTTCTGCCGTTAAGGGATTGCAAATTGGAGCCGTGGATTACCTTCCCAAACCTTTCAATTTGGGTGTTTTATGGGCCAAACTGGAGAAATTGTTCAAACCCGCATGAAAAAAATGGTGATTGGTAGTTGGTGGTTGGTGGTTGGATTTTTACTAACGTCTAACTACTATCTACTAACTACTGTTTTATATGCGCGGTTGACTGGGGGGCCTTGGGTGCTTCCTTCTCATTCATTCAGTTCAGGGGGAGGCGGCTTGACTCAAACCCAAACAGGTACTGTTTCACTCAGGAACAGTTTGCCAGTGGATCCTGGGGTGGGTCTTCTTCAAGGCGGAGGATATACCTTGCAAGGTGGCCAGTTGGCTCAGGCATTGGTCAAATACGCAGCTTTGGATTTAGGGCAGGCGCATGCCTATCCGGTTCCTTGGCGACAGAGTCTGCATACGGGCAATCCCATCACATTTACCAATCTCACGCAGGATAGTCGGGTCAAGATTTATACTTTATCCGGGGAATTGGTGAAAACTTTGGAAAAAAGCAATCCCGGGTCCAATTTGGTTTGGGATATCACCAATGATGAGGGGGAAAAGGTATTCAGCGGGGTGTATCATTTTCTGCTAGAGGATACGACTACGGGCCAGAAGAAAAAAGGCAAGTTAATGGTTATTAGGTAAATGATATATTTCATCCTCTTCTTTGTTTCATCCTTCATCCTTCATCCTTCATCCTTATATTCTGCGGCGCCGCCTTCCAAACTCAACTACCAGGGAGTGCTTCAGCAAAACGGGACTCCGGTCAATGGGAACAAAACGTTGAATTTCAAAATCTATGATGCTTTAACCGGAGGCACCCTTCTTTGGGACAGCGGAGCGCTCACCAATGTGACGGTGACCAATGGATTGTTCGCGGTGAAATTGAATGTGTCCCCCGATGTTTTTGCCAGCACGAACACAGCTTACATGGAGATCAGCGTGGATGGGACCCCTCTTGCTCCTCGGGAGGAGATTGTCTCGGCGGCCTATGCTCTGCATGCTAGGAGTTTGGATGGGGGGCAGATAAGGCTATTCAATTCAGGGGCGCCAGTAGCTTTGCCCTTATCTCCTCCCTCTTTGGGTTTTGGTTCGCTTTATTATGATACGGTGGGCAACGTCGTTCGAGTTCACAGAGCAGATACGGATCGGTGGGAATTGCTAAGTGGTGCGGGTGGTGGAGGAAGCCCATGGACAGAGGATCCTACTCCTAATGTCGTTTATCTCGAAACGTTGGGCCGCAATGTCTCTGTTGGTGATACGGTCGCCGATCAAAAACTTACGGTCAAAGGCAACATAAGTTTGACGGGAGTTCTGATTGCATCTGCTACATCGGGAGGTGCTCATGTTTTAGGTGGAGGAAATGTCAATATTACTGGGGGAATGGTTCGGGCTCAGAGCTCTGCTGTTAGTTTTCCTGATCTCGCAGCCCCAGGAGTGGAGATATTTTATGATAGCACTGTGGGACGGATTCAGGCTTTTGAGCGAACGGGTGGTGGCGCTGCTACTCCTAAACCATTATATTTAAGGGGAGATCCTCTTGTTTTAAATCAATTTCCTCAAAATGTGGGAATAGGGACAGACACTCCTGGGGCAAAGTTGCATGTGGTGGGAGGGGATGTTTTAATTGGATCTCCTGCCATCCATGATACCTCTGGTTCGGAGGATCTGTTGGTTGCGGGGAATCTTGTGGTGGATGGAAGAATTATTCAACATACAGGGGCGGAGAGTTCCTTCGATTCCCTTCAAATTGGCGCAGGCGCCAATAAAAGCACTTTCACCACCACCGGAAGTCTGAATTTGGCGAACAATGCCGGTTTGACCCTTTCGGGTACTACTGGCAATATCACAACGGCTAGTTCCGTCACTGCCTCCGCTTTTTTTGGAAATGGATCGGGGCTGACCAACGTGGCAGGAACGGATTCTTCTCGTGTAGCCAGGGCGGGGGATGGGATGACAGGGCCATTGACCATGCTCAGCGGTTCCAGCATCACCGTCAGCGGGCATATTAAGTCTCAATACGGTATTTTAACCAGCACGGTGCTGTTTTCAGGACAAACTTCCGATCCCGCTTCTTCAGAGGGGATGGTTTACTATAACTCCTCCTCTAAACGCATAAAGTACCATGATGGTTCCGTTTGGTCTGATTAGGCGACGGGTTCCGGGGATCTTTTGACCCGCGTGGCCAAAACGGGCGATGGGATGACAGGGCCTCTGACAATGTTGAGC
>JACQJN010000141.1 GCA_016205085.1 Elusimicrobiota bacterium
GCACATCGTACAGCTCCGGCTTCATCACCAATTGCATGCACATATTATCGACCAGCCTCTCCTCATATTCCACCTTGCCTTTATAACCCTCCGCCACTGTCCGCGCCGTAGCCAGAAAAAGACCATCCGACAACTTCATGATGTTCGCCTTGGTAATGGCCGTTACCTTCCGCCTTTTATGTTTCACCGCATATTCAAAAGCGAATGTAACGATTCTTTCCGTGGCGGAAGGTGAGATATGCTTGATGGAAACAGCGGAGCGCGGTTTTATCTTCCCCTGTCCCCATTGGGCAATTTGTTTGGCCTCAACAGAATCCGATGAAAACTCTACCCCCGTATAGAGATCTTCTGAATTTTCCCGCACGACGACCAAATCAATTTGCTTGTACGGAGAACGAACCCCGGGATACAATTTACACGGTCTTACACAGGCGTAAAGATCCAATTCGTGCCGTAAAGCCACATTCACGCTCCGAAAACCCGTTCCGATCGGGGTAGTGATAGGGCCCTTTAGAGCCACTCTATTTTTTCTAATGGAATCCAGGACCTCCCCGGGAAGAGGGGTGCCCTTTTTAGCCATGGCACTTTCTCCCGCCTCCAGCGATTCCCAATCAATCACAACTCCCGTCGCACCTAAAACCTCCTTGGTCACTTCTGCGATCTCAGGCCCTGTCCCATCTCCCGGAATCAACGTCACTCTATAACTCATTTTGCCTCCCTCCGCATCTTCTATAAGGACAAAACACCGATCGCAACAATTCAGCCAACACTCACAAAAGCCTTATACAATCTTTCCTGTTGGCGTACCATCTCAGCGATGTCAAACTCGGAGCCGATAGTCTCCGCTGCTTTTTTCCCCAACTGTTTCCGCAAAGGCTCGTTTTCCAGAAGAGCCAACACCTTTTCAGCCATTGACGGCACATTTCCGCGGGGAATCAAATAGCCGTTCTCTCCATCCTGGATCAAATCCCGAACTCCATCGGCATCATAACAAACGCAGGCCAAGCCCGTTTTCATCGCCTCCACCAAACTTCTAGGCAAGCCTTCCCAAAGGGAGGTCAAAACAAACAAATCGGAGGCAGCCAAAATTTCAGGGATGTCCCTGCGCCAACCCGGAAACAAACACTTCCCCATGAGCCCATACCGAAGCAAGGTCCCCTCCAATCGGAGACGGAGCTCCCCGTCTCCGATAAAGAGAAATCGCGAATCTGGATTCTTCTCATGTACAATTTTTGCGAGCAAAATAAAATCTTCAGGGTTTTTTTGCGGTTTCAAGTTTCCCACGCTTATCACCAGGGGCTTGTGCATCCCCACTCCCAGCTCGGCCTTTTTCTTGCCGGAATCCAGGAGCTTCGCTGGAAATTCGGTCAATCGGATTCCGCTGCGTATCAAAACTGATTTTTGCAAAACGGATAACCGATACCGACTTGCCATTTCCTGATTGGCACGGGATACAAAAATCAACCGAGTAGAGCATCTCGCCGCCAACTGTTCGATCCCAATCAACAATCGGCGCAATAGGAAAGGTTGTTCCCCATGAAATCCGAATCCATGGTAGGTATGCAGGATGGCGGGAACCCCTGCAAGGCGTGCGGCAAACCTGCCCAATACCCCTGCCTTGGAAGAATGGGTATGAACCACGTCCGGATTCTCTTGTCTTAAGATTTTAAATAGCGACCACAAGGCCCGGATATCCTTTAACGGATGGATGGCGCGAATCAAAGACGGGATGAAATAGACCTTGAAACTGCCGTTTTTTTTAGCCTCTTCGTCCAAAATCCCGCCAGGTCCAGTGATGAGAATGGGGTCAAAAAAAGTCCTATCCAGATGTTCCAAGGTGTAGAGGGTATTTTGTTGAGCCCCTCCAAGCTCCAGCATGGTAATGATATGGACCACCTTGATTTTCATAGAATGGAATCAGTATTTAGTTGTTTTCAGTTTCAGGTTGGGAAAATAATGAGAAAGAATTTCCTTGTGATGCCTGCCGATACTGGCTAAACCGAGAGATCCGGCTTCACACAACCCCTTTCCGGAACCTGTTCCCAACCCCCATAAAAGATAGGATTCTGGCCTCTTTCCTTCATAGAGAGGCTGAAAGACAAACAGGGTGGACCTTAAGGAGCCGGGAGCCAACAAATTCCGGATGGCCTGCTCTCCCTCGGCCACATCGCTGCCCAAGGTTCCCTCCAACTTTAAAGAAATCAATCTGCCCGAGGCAGATCGTTTTGAAGGGATGAGCGCCTTCAGCTTGCCGATATTCTTCTTGCGATTTTGCCGCCGCAAAATATCGGCAACGGAAATCCATCGGATCCATCCCGCCTCCGTCGGCATGGAAAGGTTGGAGGTTTGGCAAAAAAGCCCCTGGAATGTGAATGACCGCACCCTTTTTTCAAAATCAGCCGGAGATTTCCAAGGAGGCGAAGAGGATGTGGAGGTATCCTGGACCCCATTCTCCGTCAACCCCCCGCAAGAAACATGCAGATGTGTCTCAGCCGGCTGCTGTTCCTGTTCCAAAATTTCTCCGCGGGTTTCCCGGACTCCCCGAACCCCGTTTACCGACTCCTGTTGCAATCCGGAATATAAATTACAATGAGCGGAATCGCAAAGTTCCCAGGAATCTCCTTCATGCAGGGGATGGGATTTTAGCCATAAACTTCTCGCTCGAAGCACCACAGCCCTGGCTTTAAAAGCCTCCAAGGGAGCTTCATTCGGCCATCCTTGAGAAACAGCCCCAAAAAGATAATCATCCAGCGGGATTTCATTCACCACCTCAAAACCCTCAGCCCGGGGACGGCACTCCACCACTCCACGCAACTCCCGATCCCCCCCATCCACACCCGCTTCCGACAGCAACTCAATATTCTTCAACAAAACGCTGGCTCCAGAAGACAACGGCTCGATCCGAAAAGATTGCCGTGTGGAATATTCCAGTTGACCTTGGCTGCTGCGAAGCTCATAGACCAGATGTTCCGGGCTATACCGCACCTCCCAGCGAGAATTTTTCTTCCCCGCGATGACACTTCCCATTCTTTGATCCACAATCTTAAAATCAGATTGAGAGATGAAGTAAAATCTTACGGCCGCCGCCGGTTTCCCGGCAGAATCGGAAAAAAGAGCCACCCGCAGCTTGGGGGAAGGGGGATAGGTTTGAAGAGAAGTCAGAATCGGCCATGCCATCCGGCGCCAGGGACGAATATCCTTGGGATTTTTATTCATATCCTTCTGGATATCTTTCATCCATTTCTCGTACAAGGAATCCTGTGGGTCCAGATTCCATAAAGTCCAATACGCAGCCCAAGCCGCTTCAAAAAATCCCATCTCTTTATATAGTTTGCCCAAACCCACCTCCGCCTCTAAAAGCAACGGATCCTGCGCCAAGGCTTGTTTAAAATACTGATTCGCCTGATGGTATTTTCCTGCTTGAAAGTAAATTTCTCCCAGCCGTTGGGCTACAAAAGACAGGCTGATGGAATCCTTCCCAAAAATATCTTGAAAGGCTTGGGTCGCGCGCCGCGGGCCGGCATCCCGTAACTCCGTCAAGGCCAATCCCAATCTGGCTTCCGCAGTAAAGGAAGGATTCGTAGAAATATCCAACGCCTCCTTAAAAGCCTCTCTAGCTTGGGAATACCTTTCCAAAGCCAGATAAGACCATCCTCTCTGGTTCCAGGCCAACGGATCTTCCTTGGCCAATAAAGTGGCTTTGACCCAAAGGGCAATCGCCTCTTCAGGGCGCCCTGAATCTTTTGCCAGAACAGCCAAGCTGGCGGTGGGGCCAAATGACCGGGCCAGATCGGAACTTCGCATCACCAAATATTGATAGCCCTTCTCCGCATCCTCCAGCCTCCCCGAAAGAAAGGCCCCCCGAGCCGAATCTGCCGCCTCCTGGACATCGGAGATTTGACCATAGGCCACGGAAAAGCACATGAAAAAGACAATCAGGCAAGTCATATCCAATCCAGAATCTGCTTCAGTATTTTTTTCCCTCGCTGAGATTGAAGCATCGTAACCCCATGACCTTCCTCCGCTTCGATAAACAAGACAGGGACTGAATGCCGCTTGCCGATATCCAAAAGCCGATGGGAACTGGCAAAAGCATAAGCATCGGGAACGGAAGCAACCAGAAGCAGCGGTCTTGAACCATAGTGTTCCATTTCTGTCTCAGCCTTCACTCCATGATAATCAATCCCAGGAGATAAAAGAATACATTTTTTCAATCGAGGACGTTGGACCGCCGCCCTGAGTGCTATATTGGCGCCGATGCTAGCTCCCACCAATACCACCTTCTGTTCCAGGATGCTCTTCTTTCTTAAAAATTGGAGGGCGGCGTAGACATCCTGAACCAAAGCAGTGTAGTCTTGCCTCACACGAGGTCCCGAAGTACTCTCTCCATGTCCCCTAAAATCCAGGGCCAATGTGCCGTAACCTCTCTTGTGTGTCTGGGCGCGGAAGAAATCCCATTCTCCGCGACCCGCTCCCAGACCATGGAGCAAAATCAAAGTCTCTCTTCCCTTCCTGGGAGGATGAAACTCTGCCGCCAAGATCCAGCCATCTGCCGTTTTAAAATTCACCCTTGCAGAAGGAGAGACACAAAAAGCCGGTCGACAGATAAACAAACCAATGAGACAAAGCTTTAAAACCTGGCTTCTCACTAAGCGTATCGCTCGAGAACTTCCTTTAGGACTTCCGGGGAGGGTTTTAAATCTTTTGTAGCCAATTCACAAAGGGGTGTGTCCACCAATTCCTCAAGTTCCGTGAAGTCCTTTTTTTGAGGATTCAAATACAGCAAACCGGTCAGCAATTGCCCATTCGCCTTGGCCTCCTCCAAAGTCTTGAGGGCCAGAATCCTATCGGCGGGATCATAATCCCTCCCCAATTTTCTCAACACCAGATGAGAGCCATCCGGCAAAACCAGATCCTTCACAGAACCCTGCGGATAATCCACCGCCACCTCTTCATAGTAGGGGATGAAATCCACCGCATGCAAAGGATTATTCGTCTGTTGGACATGGGTATAGCTCTTAGTGGACCCCTCATGGTTATTGAAAGTGACACAAGGGCTTATGATGTCCAAGAGAGCGGTCCCTTTATGGCCTATGGCCGCCTTGAGTAAAGGGACCACCTGCTTGGCGTCTCCGGAAAAGGATCTAGCGACAAAGCTGCAACCCAGTTGAATAGCCACAGCAGCGCAGTCAATGGTATCGAATGGATTTTCAGC
>JACQJN010000020.1 GCA_016205085.1 Elusimicrobiota bacterium
ACGTCCTCACTGAAACCTTCCGGTACTTCCTGGCTAATCCTTGTGCCACCCGGGGTCAGGGAGATTTCGTTTGAGAAGGCTCCGGGCATACAGCCATTGCCGCCCCTGACTCTAAAGAAGTAGGTTGTGCCACCTGAGAGTCCTTTGATGACTGTTGAGGTAGTATTCTTGTCTCCTACATTCGGATTACCAAACCTGATATCCCCTGAGGATAATCCAAAAGCTACCAGGTAAAAAGTAACAGGATCCTTTGCTTTAGTCCAAGACAAGGTTACTTCATTAGAACCTGTAACTTTACCCGAGAGTATAGGAGCAGAACCTGGCTTAACATCGCTACAGACCGGGGCACTTGCCCCTGCTACACTATTGCCATTCCCACTGCTTGAACTGTTTGTAGTTGAGGAGCTTGGAGTAGACGTAGGGGTTGGCGTAGGGGTTGAGGTTGGGTTTGGCGAGGATGGAGTATTACCAAAGTCCTGGTTGGTAAAGCTGTTGTTGGAAGTCACCTCTACTGTGTATTTACCATCAGCAGGAGCGGTTTGCAACCAGCCTGTTTGTAAAACCTCCCGGACGTTTTGTGTCCCACCGGCAACATCCGTAAACTGGTAATTCCCGTTTATATCCGTAAAGACCGAGGTCTCTCCACCGTCCAATATAGTATTGTCATTTTCATCCAGGAAGATTGTCCAGCCAGAAAGCCCCGGTTCACCGACATCTTTAACCTGGTCTGAATCGGTATCCTGAAATACTAATCCGGAAATTGTTGAGGCGGTGTTGTCATTGTCTGCTTTTACATCAACGTTTGTCTGACCCTTAATCGGAGAAAGCCCGGCATTAAAGCCGTATTCTCCGCTGAATATCGCAGGGCCAGATGCTGTACAAGGCACTGACACTGTATACTCGTTAACAGTAGAAACAGCCCCTGCTAAAACTGCCCATTTGATATGTCCTAGCTCTTGAGTGTTTCCTGAACCCGCATTTGAAATAACCCATCCTGCCGGCAGGATCTCGTCAATAATATAAAACGTATCTCCCGGGACAACATCCACAGAAAGTCTCACTGTAAGATCCGAGCAACTGTCCGGCGTCAGTGTTGAGAAACTTCTTGTGACACTGGAAGCTAAAAGTAAGGATTCTACTACGTCCACAGTTCTTGTTTTACTCGCGGAATTACCGGCAGCGTCTGTCGCTGTATATGTTAGAGTATAGGTCCCGAGGGTTTCGGTATCCACATTACCAGTTGTCACGACAACTACGGCTCCGTCCTTATTATCCATGGCTGTTGCCCCTGCATCAACATAATCAGAGCCTTGCAGAACTTCTACGGGGTTTTGCCCTAGGATCGTTATGACCGGCGGAGTTGTATCTTCAGAAGCCGCAAGGGTAAAAGAGGTCTCGAATCGGACCCCATCCCAGTCCGGCATGGGTGTCTGCGCCATCTCAAGCTGGTCCGGATGCAAAGCATCCCAGCGCATCAACATGGCATGGTCCTCGTGCATAGTGTTGTGGCAGTGCTCCACAAATGACCCTACGAAATCCCGGGCTCTAATGGCCACTTCCACGGTGTCAGTACTATCTTCTTCCGGGCCGACCCGATATAGATCCTTACGGGCCCATTTCTCCCACTCTGGGGGCGCTTTACCGCCGCGCGAAAGAATAACCCCTTCTTCAAAATGGATGTGGACAGGATGTGTCCAGCTGCTATTGCCTTTAATACTCCAGATCTCCGTTTCGCCGCCAAGGAGGGCTGAAATCCGGCGAGGATCCATTGGGAATTTATCCCCTCCATCCACCCTTATTTTCCATGGGGTCTCACTGCCGCCTTGAGAGCGCACAAATTCAAAAGTATGACGCGGAGCGTTTGCAAGTTCCGGATCGTTACGATCTATAGGTAACGGAATCATTGTTTGTCCGCCTGCCACATAGTCAGCCGGATTCATGCTCAAATCATGGCCGGTATATTCTTGGACCCGAAGTTCCAAAAATTTACCGACTCCGGGGTCTCCATTGATCCACCGGCCAGCCACCTCTTGGGCTTTATATTCCTCAGACAACACGTCTTCCTATG
>JACQJN010000149.1 GCA_016205085.1 Elusimicrobiota bacterium
AAATCTCTCATCTCCCCCACCACCACCACATCAGGATCTTGTCTAAGAACATTTTTAAGCGCCTTCCCAAAAGAAGCGGTATCCAAACCCACCTCTCTTTGCACAATGGAGGCCTTCGTATCCTGGTGATAATATTCAATAGGATCTTCGATCGTGATGATGCGGCAGGAACGATTCTCATTGAGAAACTGGAGAAAGCTGTTCATGGTGGTTGTTTTCCCGGCCCCGGTGATGCCGGCAAAAAGAATCAGTCCACGCGGCTCCTGAGCGAGCTTCTGCAATACCTCTTTAGGAAGATTGAGTTCCTCAAAATTCTTGACTTTCAAGGGCACCACCCGCAAAGTGACAGCCACGCTGCCACGCTGCATAAAGACATTGGCCCTGAATCGAGAAAGGTTCTGCAAGCTGTAAGCCAAATCCAGCTCCTTCTCCTGCTCAAAAATCTTTCTCTGCTCCTCGTTCATCAAGGCCATGGCCAGCTCAGAGACCTCTTCCCGCGAGAGAACTTTCATATTCCCCGAAGAAATAATTTTTCCATGGAGTCTTAAGACGGGTCGGGCCTCCGCCTTGAAATGAATATCGGAGATGCCGGTCTGAACCATCAACTTCAGAAGATTCTCCAGATCAATAGCCATTTTGAACCATCCTCACTTCGTCTCCTGTCTTTACCATACAGGCATTGGCCTCATCCGTATCCAGATGAAATTCCAGTTTAAATTTATCCGAGATGCGACAGAGCACTCTATCAAAGATCAGTTCTCGATCTCCGCCGATTCCGGCCCGCACCCGGACATAGTCCCCTTCCTGAATTCCGAATTGTTTGGCCTCTTGGGGAGCAAAATGGACATGGCGCTTGGCCAGGATGACTCCCTGTTTAAGTTCCAAAGTGGCTTTGGGTCCCACCACGCGAATTCCAGCAGAACCATCCAGTTTTCCGGAATCCCGAACAGGAGGCCTAATCCCCAAAACCGCCGCATCCGTCTTGGATATCTCAATTTGGGTTTGGGGGCGGTGAGGCGCAATCAACCGCACATTCCCTATCTTACCTTTGGGACCCACCAAGTCTACCGTCTCGTAACAGGCATAGAAACCAGGTTGAACCACGGATTTAAATTTGCGAGGCTCCGTTCCCTTCCCAAAAAGCAACTCCCAATGTTCTTGGGACAAATGGACATGCCTATTAGAAACACCAACCGGAATAGAAATATCAGGCATGAAAATGAACGATCCTCAAGAAAGCGGCAGGCTTTAGACTTTCTCCTCCCACCAATGCCCCATCCAAATCTCTCTCCGCCATCAAGGCATCAATATTGTCCGCCTTGACGGATCCCCCATAGAGGACGCGTACAGACTGGGCCAGGGGATCTCCCCACTGGCGAGCCAACAATTCCCGAACAAACCGATGCGCCTCCTGGGCTTGTTGAGGAGTTGCCGTTCTTCCTGTCCCGATGGCCCAAACAGGTTCATAAGCCACCACCAGAGAGGACAATTGGATAGGATTAAATCCTGTCAGGGCAGTAATGAGCTGGCGCTCTAAGACGGCAAACGTTTGTTCAGCCTGTCGTTCCTCCAGCGTTTCCCCCACGCAAAGAATAGGGACAAGATTCTGAGCCACCGCCGCATGGATTTTCTTTTGGAGCTGTTGATCCGTCTCGCCGAAATACCGCCTTCTTTCAGAGTGTCCCAAAAGGACATACCGGCAGCCCACATCCTTCAGATGCAAAGAAGACACCTCCCCGGTGTAAGCACCATGCGATTCCCAAAACATATCCTGGGCTCCCAATTGGACCGGGCTATTGCGCAAAACCTCCGCCACAGCTGGAAGAGCGGTAAAAGGCGGACACAACACCACATCCACCTTATGAGGAGCCCCCCCCAATACCTCCCGGGCCAAGCGGACAGACTCCGTGAGAGTCAGGTGCATCTTCCAATTTCCAGCGATCAGAGGTTTACGTAAAGAATGTGTCATAAATCATTCAGAAGCTGAATTCGCTGCTCCTTCGGAGGTCGAATGGGAGAGTTCTTTTTCACGTAATCCATCAGAACACTTCTAATAGGAATCCCTGTATCTTTAACATGACTGCCTAACTTAAACGCCTCCCCTCCCGTTCCACCCGTTGTCAAGTAGTTATTGGTGACCACTCGATAAGCTCGATTGATCTGGAGGGGTTGGTCTCCTACCTGTATCTTTATCTCCTTAGGCTTATCTTGTCCAGGAGAAATGCGGTACTGAACCTTAAGCCCAGACATCTGCATATTGGTGGCAGGCCCTATTAAGTTATCTTGAACCAGCTCCAAAACATGTTTTCCCTTCATTTCCAGTGTAACCAATGTATTATCAAATGGCATGACTGAAAAAACATGCCGCATGGATATGGGCCCCTTAAAAATATCGTTGCGAATGCCGTAGGTATTCTGAAAGGCTATGTCTGCCCCAAACTTTTGTCTCATGATATCTGTCATCCAGTTGCCGATAGGAGAATCCAACTCTTTATCCCTGCGTTTAATGTCTGAGACCGCCTCCCCGATGACCTGATCTAAATCCTTTCCTACTTTCTCCACGAAATAATCTACCCGATCTTTCGCCTGAGGATCCTCACCCACTTCATCCACCCATAGATCCACAAGATTCCCTTCCACCTTCGACAGTTTATGCGTTTGATCATCGAAGGTGAGCTCCAGTCGGGTAGCCGCCGTAAGGTACATAAAGCTCTGCGAGATGATAGTTCCGCTGATAGGATCCCGGTAAGGACGGACCAGCCCCGTGTGCATATGTCCCCCCAAAAGGATATCAATCCCTGGTGCCTTCCGGGCAATTTCAATATCTCCATGAGTAGCCAGATCCTTGGCCGTGGGAGTCCATTCTGTTGGATCTACCTTTTTTAAAGCCATAGACTCCACAAATCCTACGTGAGTTAAACCCACCACCACATCCACCTTCTGTTTCTTCAGTTCCTTAACAAGCCACTGGGCTTCGGCGGGCTCGGAAGGAAATTGAAGATGAGCCACCATTTGAGGAAGTGTACTCCTCGGTGTAGTACGGGTCACAAGCCCAAATATCCCGAATCGGATGCCATCTACCTCATGAATAATATAGGGTTTCAAATATTCAGGCCTTTTCCGATCTAACTTCCGATACACATTAGCACCCAGCAGCGGAAAGGTTGCCAGAGAAGCTAGTTGATTTAAATTCTCCTCTCCAAAATCAAATTCGTGATTGCCGATGACCATCGCGGCGTAGCCCAAGGCATTCATGAGAGAGATGGAGGCCTCGCCCCTGGTGAGATTTCCCTCCGGAGTTCCCTGAAATATATCCCCCGAGTCCAAAAGCAGGACTGGAAATTTCTCTTTTTTAACCAAACTGGCCAACGCCGCGTATCCTCCTATTTTGCGCTCCGGATTCTGCTTGTCCCAAACGGCAGGGCGTGAGAATAGCCAGCCATGGGCATCGTTGGTATGGTAGATCACTATCGTTTTGCCGTCAACAAAACGAGCAAAAGAAAGTAGAAGAAAGCTAAGGGAAGTTAAGAAAAGCAACGATGAATTTAGGAAACGGGTGGCTGAGATTTGCCGGCTGTAGCGGGCTGTCCGGAAGCCGCGGGGAACCCTGAGCACAAGCGAGGGGTAGCGGCTGAGGCCCAGAGCCCGAATCTTATTGGAAATAAGATTCGAGGCGACCCGCGCTGGCAAACTCAGACAGGACCCGTTTACAATATCTC
>JACQJN010000021.1 GCA_016205085.1 Elusimicrobiota bacterium
AGGTGTCGGGAATTTTTCTTTCTTTTCGGGGATGTCTGAAATGAGAACCTCTGTAGTCAGGACGGTTCCTGCGATAGAGGCTGCATTTTGAAGGGCTGTTCGGGTAACTTTGGCGGGGTCTACCACGCCAGCCTTCATCAAGTCCACATATTCTCCTGTCTCAGCGTTGAGTCCCCAGCCTTCGCCAAGGTTGAATACCTTTTCCACCACAACCGAGCCTTCCATGCCTGCGTTCTCGGCAATTTGGCGCAGTGGCGCTTCCAGAGCCTTTTTAATGATGCGGATGCCTGTCTCCTCATCCTCATCGGCGCCCTTGAGGTTGTCTAGGTTTTTGGAAGCCCGAAGAAGGGTAACTCCCCCACCGGGGACGATGCCTTCCTCTACTCCGGCCTTGGTGGCATTCCGGGCATCTTCCACCTTGGACTTCTTGGCCTTCAACTCGGTCTCGGTAGCGGCGCCCACATAAATGACAGCCACTCCCCCCGAGAGTTTGGCCAGCCTTTCCTCCAGCTTTTCCCGATCATAGTCGGAGGTGGTCTCTTTGATCTGCCGACGGATCTGTTCCGCACGCTTTTTGACCTCGTTTTTATCGCCGGCTCCATCCACAATGGTGCAGTTCTCTTTATCGGCGATGACGCGCTTGGCTTTGCCCATCATGTCCAGGGAGGCCTTGTCCAGCTTAAAGCCTGTCTCCTCAGAAATGACTGTCCCATTGGTCAGGGTAGCGATGTCTTGGAGAAGTTCCTTGCGGCGATCTCCAAAGCCTGGGGCTTTGACGGCTGCAACCTTTAATGTGCCGCGCAGCTTGTTCACCACCAGGGTGGCGAGGGCTTCTCCCTCCACATCCTCAGCGACGATCAGGAAGGGTTTGCCGGTTTGGGCAATCTTTTCCAGAAGAGGTAGGAGGTCATTCATCGCGGAGAGTTTCTTGTCCGTGATGACGATGTAGGGGTCTTCCAGGACCGCCTCCATTCTTTCCGCATCGGTGATGAAATAGGGAGAAATCCAACCTCGGTCGAATTTCATCCCTTGAACGATTTCTTTGGTGGTTTCGGAAGTTTTGCCTTCTTCCACGGTGATAACGCCTTCGTGGCCGATGGCTTCCATCACTTCGGCGATCATGTTGCCCACCGATTTGTCGTTGGCTGAGATGGTGGCTACCTGGGCTTTCTCTTCCTTAGTCTTGACCTGTTTGGAGACTTTTTTGATCTCCTTGACCACCATTTCTACCGCTTTATCCATGCCTCGTTTGACATGGACAGGGTTGGCTCCTGCGGCGATGTTCTTGATGCCTTCGTTAAGGATGGCTTGAGCCAGAACAGTGGCGGTGGTGGTTCCATCTCCTGCCACATCGTTGGTTTTGGAAGCCACCTCTTTCAAGAGTTGGGCTCCCATATTTTCATAGGGATCCTCCAACTCAATCTCTTTCGCGATGGTGACCCCATCATCCACGACGGTAGGAGAGCCGAATTTCTTCTCCAATACAACGGATCGTCCTTGGGGTCCCAGGGTCACTCGTAGGGCATCCGTAAGTTTGTTGATGCCGTCCCTGAGCCTTTTTCGGGCGTCCTCTCTAAATGCGACTTGTTTTGCCATTGGCACTTACCTCCGTCTAGCTTACTTTAAGAGTCCCAGGATGTCGTCCTGGTGCATGATGAGGTGCTCCTCATCGTCTATTTTAATCTCAGTTCCGGAATACTTGCCGTAGAGAATTCGGTCTCCCGCTTTGACTTCCATGGGAAGAACCTTTCCCTCTTCCGTCACTTTGCCTTTCCCGGCAGCGACGACCTGTCCTTCTTGGGGTTTTTCTTTGGCAGTGTCCGGAATGATGATTCCGCCTTTCTTCACTTCCTTCTGTTCCAGGGGTTTGACCAAGACTCGGTCCCCCAGGGGTTGAATTTTGACTTTGGTTAGTGTAGCTTCTACCACGTACGTTTCCTCCTTCTCTGTCGCAGCCTCCTTCACTCGGCCGAAAGATGGATACGGCCAGGAGGTGCGTCGGCGAACCCTGCTTTGTAAGGAATTCCGCAGGGTGCTCTTCATGGAGGGAAGCTAAGCTTCCCTCCTCTGACGCCAACATCCTACAGAGTTGGCTGTCACCACCCATCATTGAAGTTCTTTAATAGACTGCGGTTTCTGATGGGACTTTTTGGTTAAGTTAGCAGTCAAGCTTGATGAGTGCTAATTATAGCACAAGGCAGGGAGAAATGTCAATATTATTAGCAGTTAGGATGTATGAGTGCTAGTATTATCCGCCAGGAGCGGAGGATTTCGGTTCCGATTGGATGAAAAACTGGAATATGGTGGATCCCAATTCGATGAGGTCCCCTTCTTTGAGGAGTTCCCTTCCCGTAAGATTCTTCCCGTTTAATTTAGGGTATCCTTCCTTCATGGCTACCAAATAATAACCATCCGGTCTTCTGGCGATCATGGCGGCCACTTCAGGGGCGTTGCCAAAGAGGCCGCTTCCCTTGATGGGAATTTGAACCCGATCGGATTTTCCTATATAGGTGGAAAGACCTGTGAGGAGATATTCTGTCTTGTCCACGATACCCTCCACCACTTTGATCAGTCCTACCGTTTCCTTTTTGGCTGACTCTACCCCGGCGGTCGCCAGAAGATTCTTATGGTCGTTGGATAATACCATGGTGGATTCGGCTTGGGGTTTGGAAGACTCCACGTTGGTGGGGTTTGCTGAAGGGCGGTCGTCAATAAAAACCAGGGCATGTTTGACGATGCCGATGATGTCGTTGTGATGGATTCCCGCTTTGATGATCCTTTTGCCGTTCACATAGGTTCCGTTTGTGGAGTTGAGATCTTCTATGTAGAAGATGTCTCCCGCGAGGTAA
>JACQJN010000144.1 GCA_016205085.1 Elusimicrobiota bacterium
ACGTCGAAAATTTCAGGCTTTCCTCATCATTCCCTAAAGGACGAGAGCGCGACTCCGTCGCCTCCTGTTACCTACCGCCTAAGGCCCCATCCCGACTCCATCCGATCGGTTTTGCCCCCCCTTTCCGAAGAACTTCAAGAAAGTGTGTCCAAAGCCCAACAAGCCCTGCTCAAAAAACAGAATTTTGAGGATGGTTATTGGTGCGCCGATCTGCGAGCAGACACCACCCTGGAATCTGATTACATCATGCTGCTCAATTTCATGGGACAGGGACAATCTCCCAAAATTCAGAAATTGGCTCGATTTATATTGAGTGAACAGTTGGCGGATGGCGGATGGCCCATTTATAGGAAAGGCCCCGCTGAATTGTCCGCCACGGTAAAAGCCTATTGGGCGCTAAAATTTGCAGGACACCACATGGATGAGTCTCCCATGCGGCTGGCCAGGAAAAAAATCTGGGAGTTGGGAGGCATTCACCGCGTCAACACGTACCAAAAGCTTTACATGGCTCTTTTCGGCCAATACGGCTGGGAGGGTGTCCCGGCCATTCCACCCGAAATGATGCTCTTCCCCAAGTGGTTTTACTTCAACATCTATGAGATGTCTTCCTGGACGAGAGCCATTGTCATCCCCTTATCGGTATTATGGGCTAAAAGACCTTTTCGAGAGTGTCCTCCTCACGCTACCTTGGACGAACTCTTCCCGGATGAGCGGCGATTCGTCCCCATTCGGGAGGTGATGCCAAAGCCTTCCTTCTTTTCCTGGCAGAACTTCTTTCTCCTCTGGGATTCGGGCCTTAAATCCTTGGAAGGCCGTGGGCCTCACATCCTCCGGCTTTGGTCTCTGAAACTGGTAGAGCGATATATCCTGAACCATATCAAAAACTCCGCCGGAATGGGGGCGATCTTCCCTGCCATCATCAACACCATTATGGCTTTAAAAGCATTGGGCACTCATGACCGGGATTCCGCCGTGCGGCATCAAATAAAGCACCTGGAAGAATTGGAAATAGACGGAGAAACCATCCTGGAAATGCAGCCCTGCTTCTCCCCGATCTGGGACACCGCCATTGCCATCATCGCGTTGGCAGAATCAGGCCTCTACCGTGACCACCCGGCCCTTCAACAAGCCGCCCTCTGGCTGCTCTCCAAAGAAGTCAAAAGCGCGGGAGATTGGAGGGTAAAAAATCCCGATGGAACTATCGGAGGCTGGTACTTTCAATTTGAAAACGAATGGAATCCGGACACGGATGATACCGCCATGGCAATCCTGGCGCTCCGGCACATCCATCTAGAAGAACCCTATGCCACCTCCAGAGAAAAAGCCGCTCTAAGAGGAGTCCGATGGATTCTCTCCATGCAATGCCCCAATGGGGGTTGGGGGGCTTTTGATAAAAACAGCACCAAATGGATCTTCACTAAGATTCCTTTCGCCGATCATAACGCCATGATTGATTCTCCCTCCGCAGACATCACGGCCAGAATCCTGGAATTGTTGGGCCATATCGGCTATGACGCCTCCTATCCCTTCATTCGATCCGCCATTGATTTCCTCAAGCAAAACCAAGAATCGGATGGGTCCTGGTACGGAAGATGGGGAGTCAACTACCTCTACGGAACCTGGCAAGTGCTGCGAGGATTAGCGGCCATTGGTGAAGCCGGAGACCAACCCTATATACAAAGGGCCGCCGATTGGCTGAAAAGCGTCCAACATCCGGACGGTGGATGGGGAGAAACCTGCGCTACATACGAAGATCCTTCCACCAAAGGAAAGGGGCCTTCCACTCCTTCTCAAACCGCGTGGGCCCTCATGGGACTTTTAGCTGCGGGCACAATTCCACATCCCGCGGTCCCTGGGGAAACGTCCGGAGGACGTATGGGGTCTCCGGGGACAGCAGGCACGGTGAACGACCCCGCAGTAAAAAAAGGGGTGGAATACCTGCTATCCACACAGAAAGCCGACGGAACATGGGAAGAAACAGATTTCACGGGAACCGGATTTCCGAAAGTCTTTTATCTGGAGTACACTTTATACCGAGACTACTTTCCCCTCATGGCGCTTGGCAATTACCAAAAGGCATTAGCCTCCATAACAGAATTTAAAGAATCTTTGATACTCAGCACTCAGCACTCAGCACTCAGCACTTAATTTATATGCCTGTACCTTTTCGAATGCAGTGGGCGGTATTTACCCATATCCTCAAACAAAAGTGGGAGGGAGTGGAAAAATACCCTCTGGTAATGATGTTGGAGCCGTTATTCACCTGTAATCTAGAATGTGGCGGCTGCGGCAAAATCCAGTATCCTGCCGAAATTTTAAGAAAGAGACTTTCTCCGGAAGAATGTTGGGAAGCGGCGGAAGAATGCGGCGCCCCCATCGTATCCATTGCCGGAGGAGAACCTCTGATCCATCCCGAAATAGATCGCATCGTGGAAGGGCTTATAGAACGCGGGAAATATATCTACCTCTGCACCAACGCCATCCTACTGGAGAAAACCATTCACAAGTTCAAACCCTCCTCCCAGCTCATCTTCAGTATCCACCCGGATGGCCTGGAAAAAACGCACGACCGCATGGTGTGCAAAAA
>JACQJN010000139.1 GCA_016205085.1 Elusimicrobiota bacterium
TTAAATGACTTTGGATTTGGGGCGGGATCCAACTCGCATTTCCCGAAGCTCAAAAAGCTGATCCCTCAACACGGCTGCCAGCTCGAAATCCAGATTGTCTGCCGCATCCTTCATTCTGTGTTCTATTTCCTTCATGATATGGGGTAGGTTTTTCTTGGAAAGAGGCTTGGACTCCACATCCCGAATCAGGGCCAATCCTTCTCTTTTGGCTTCGTACTGAAACTCTTCTAACTCATGTACCGCTCTTTGTATGCTGCGTGGAGTGATTTTATGCTTTTCGTTATGTTCCAGCTGCTTTTTTCGGCGTCTTTCCATTTCCCCCAAGGCCCTTTGCATGGAGCCTGTCTTGCGGTCTGCGTACAGAAGGACCCGTCCGTTCACATTGCGGGCGGCGCGGCCTGAGATCTGAATCAGAGTGGTTTCGCTCCTTAAAAATCCTTCATTGTCGGCATCCAGGATGGCTACCAGGGAAACTTCAGGTAGGTCCAGGCCTTCTCTCAAGAGATTGATTCCTACTAGAACGTCGAAGGCTCCTTTTCTAAGGTCTTTTAGGATTTCCACCCGGGTCAAGGCATCTATATCGGAGTGAAGATACCTGACTCTTAGGCCTTTTTCAGTGAGGTAGGAGGCTAAATCTTCGGCAGTCCTTTTGGTGAGTGTGGTGACCAGGACACGCTCTTTCTTTGAGGTGATTTTTTGGATTTCTCCTATGAGGTGCTGAATCTGGCCTTCTGTGGGATGTATGGTCACGTCGGGATCCACCAATCCTGTGGGCCGGATTACCTGCTCCACCACAAGTCCTTTCGATTTTTTGAGCTCGTAGGGTCCTGGGGTGGCCGAAACATAGATGGTTTGATTTGCCAAACTTTCAAACTCATCAAACTTGAGAGGTCTGTTGTCCAGAGCCGAAGGCAATCTAAAACCGTACTGGATAAGCACCTCCTTGCGGGCTTTGTCTCCCTCATACATGCCTCGGATTTGCGGGATGGAGACATGCGACTCATCCACTATCAGAAGAAAATCTTTGGGAAAATAGTCCAGAAGACAAAAGGGGCGATCTCCGGGATTTCTTCCGGACAAATGTCTGGAGTAGTTCTCAATCCCATGGCAAAATCCTAATTCCCGCATCATCTCCATGTCGTAATGGGTTCTCTGTTGTAATCTTTCCGCTTCCAGCAACTTTCCTTGGGAATTAAAGTATTCCAATCTTTCTTTGAGTTCCACCTCTATGGTTTGCAGGGCTTCTTCTAGTTGCGGGCGGGTGGTGATGAAATGTTTGGCGGGATATATCCAGATGGATTTCAGCGTATTGAGTTTTTTGCCTGTCAATGGATGTATTTCCCATAAATTTTGAATGGAATCACCCATCAGCTCCACTCGAACGGCAGTTTCGGCATAGGCCGGGAATATGTCTACCAGATTTCCCTTGACCCGGAATTTGCCTCGGATAAACTCCATCTCGTTTCTTTCATAGTAGAGGTTAATAAGGCTCTCCAGAATGGTTCCACGGGGCAAGACAGTACCTTTTTCCAGACGTAAACACATGGATTTGTAGTTTTCGGGGGAGCCTATGTTGTAAATGCAAGAAACGGAAGCCACCACAATGACATCTCGTCGCGAGATGAGAGAGCTTGTGGCTTTGAGTCTTAAGCGGTCTATGTGGTCGTTTATGGAGGCGTCTTTTTCTATGTATGTGTCGGTTTGGGGGACATAGGCCTCAGGCTGGTAATAGTCATAGTAAGAAATGAAATATTCCACAGCATTTTTTGGAAAAAAGGACTTAAATTCGGCATACAGTTGAGCGGCCAGGACCTTGTTGGGAGAGATGATCAAAGTGGGCCTGTTTGTTTGGGCGATGAGATTGGCGGCGGTGAACGTTTTTCCGCTGCCGGTCACTCCCAGAAGGACCTGGTGTTTTCGGCCTTCTTTTGTACCCTGAACCAGATCTTGAATGGCTTGAGGTTGATCCCCATCCGGCTCAAAAGGAGAGATAATTTGAAATGGCATAGTTTCATTATATAAAAAGGGACAAAGGGCTTACTTTTAATTGGGGCTATTGTCTCCATTTTTTTAGGTCTTAAGACCTAGTGAGTACGTCTGGAAGTTTTGTAAGTTAGAGTAA
>JACQJN010000145.1 GCA_016205085.1 Elusimicrobiota bacterium
AGCTTAGCTTTCCTCCATGAGGAGCACCGAGCGTAGAATCTGCTTCCTTACGAAGTGAGGGAAACCCACCGCACTTCCTGGCGAGTTATAAACGAGCCGAAGTAAGGTGGGTGCGACAAGGGCGCCCATAGTTCAACGGATAGAGCGCGACCCTGCGAAGGTCGAAATGTAGGTTCGATTCCTACTGGGCGCACCCTTCGGGTACCAGCCGGGGAGCCAGAGGCTCCCAGCGTGCTAGCACTCTTATGCGCTACCGCACTGATTTATGATGACCGGACATGTTGTTGTCGTAGACGATAACCGGGAAATCCTGCACCTCATCCGAGACATTTTAAGTCCCACCGGCTTAGAGGTGGTCATCACCTCCAGCATGGGAGAGGCTTTGGAAAAAATGGCATTTAAACGCTTTAATCTTATTGTCGCCGATTATAACCTGGGAGAATACACAGGCTTAAAACTCTTGGGAGCCCTCAAGATGGATGAAAAAAACAGGGACATCCCAGTATTGATCGTTTCAGGCACCGCTTCCAAGGAACAATTTGAGGAAGCCATAGAAAACGGCGCCTCTGCTTGGCTGAAAAAACCCTTCACCCCAACTCAGTTGATAGAAAAAGTACGCCAATTGATCGCCCCCGAAACCTAAAATTATCTAAACCCCTGACACGGTCCTAAGACCTAATTGCGATTGGGCCGCAAGGCCCTGGAAAGGCATAGATTGTGGGTACATTCTAATAACATCAGCCTGCCTGTCGGCAGGCAGGGAGGATTATATGATAGAAACACACTTTCAACCCCAGCCCCTATCTAGAAAATTGATGGCGCTGCTTCTTTCCGCCAGCCTCACTCCGCTCACTTCCAGGGTGCTTATGTCTCAAATACGGTATACGGTAGCTCAGATTATTTCCTCACCTGCCGATTACGACAAAAAACAGGTGACGGTGACGGGAGTGGTAAAGAAACTACAGCACAAAACATCCAAAAGCGACAATGCCTACACTGTTTTTGAATTACACGCAAATGGAAAATATGTGCGGGTCTTCTCTTGGGGAAACTTGAATATTTCCAATAATCAGACAGTGACGGTGACGGGCCTATTCAACAAGATCAAAAAAATCCAGCAGCACGAATTTAAAAACGAGATCGAAGCCAAAATCGTCCAATAAATAGGCGCGCCACCGCCAGAAAAGCCAACACCAGACCGAACGTGCAAACAATGGTAGCCCCCGTTGGAGTATCCAGCTTATAGGAACCATAAATTCCCAAAAGACTCACCCCAGTGCCCATGGCCCAACCAATAGCCAGTCGTACCCCTATCCTCTCAGAGAAAAGCATGGCAGTCACAGAAGGAATAATCAGATAAGAAAATACCAATAGCACTCCTGCGATGGGTACCGATAAAGTTACCATAAAGCCGAAGGTCGCGTAGAAAAGAAAGTCCCATAACCGAATCTGATAACCTTGCCTAAAAGCCTCCTCCGGGCGTGTGGAAATGATGAGAAATGGCTTTCTGCATAGCCAATGCAGCAGTCCAATCAAACCATAGAGAAACGCTATTTTAGTCACCTCCTGAGAACTGACTGCCAGGAGATTTCCCACCATAAGATGTTTGATGTGCTCCGCGCCCTCCGGAAGGCGATCCATCATGAGTATTGCCGCCGCAGCACTGACCGCATAGACGATTCCAATGAATGCCTCCTGAGGAATTCTGCCTTTCCTAATCCTCATCAACGAGAACAGACCGGCTCCCAACAAAGTAAATCCCAAAGAGAAGAAATAGGCTCCTCGATCGTGAAGCTCAAATCCGGCCAGAAACGCTATGGTAGTTCCCAAAGCTGCTACCTGGGCCAAGGAAAGATCGACAAAAATCACTCCCCGCTCCACCACGTGCAAACCCAGATAAGCATGAATCCCAGTCAAAACCAAACACGCCACAGCAGGCCAGAAAAGAAGTGAAAAGACTTCGCTCATGATTTTTCCCCCGAACGGCTCAGAGCATTTTTCAGAAGTTTAAGTCCAAAATCAAAAAGATCCAAATAGGTCTTGATATTCTTATCGGCTCCCACCGAGGGAGGGAAAATGGCCAATTTCGCCCCGGTCTCCTGGGCAATCTTTTGAGGAAGTTTGGTATCAAAATAAGGTTCCATGAGAATCAGAAGAATCTTTTCTGTCTTTATTTGATGGATCAAGGACTGTACGTGTGCCGGGGAAGGAGGTATTCCTGGTTTAGGTTCAACGAAATTCACCACCTGTATTCCAAAGCGCTTGGCGAAGTTGGGCCAGGAGTTATGATAGGTCACCACCTTTAACCCTTTAAGTTCCGGAACCAATCGATCCCATTCTTTTTCCTTCTGGGTCAATCGAGTTTGGAAAAGTGCCAGGTTCTTCTTATAATCTTCCGCATGAGACGGATCCAATTCAGAAAGTTTATTGGAAATATTCAAGGCGATGATCCTGCCATTGGCAGGATCCAGCCAGAAGTGTGGGTTTCCCAATGGGTGAACATCTCCCATGGAACGATCCACTTGTCCCGTGGGTTTTTGAAGAATTTCGCAATTCTCAGAAGCTTCCAGGAATCCCTGATTCCCGGGTAGTATCTTGGAGTTCCTGGCATTGGTTAAAAGAGGAGGCGCCCAGGCCACCTCCAGCTCCAAACCCACCTGGATAAAGAGATCGGCTCTTTTTAACCTCAGCAGATAGCTAGGCTTCGCATCTACAAAGTGCGGATCCATAGAGCCCTTGGCGATAGAGGTCGCCTCCACCCAATCTCCTCCCACCTCCCTGGTCAACGCCGCCAAATCTTCTGTCGTCGTCACCACCTGCAATTTGGAACTGGCATAGACATCCGCTGAGAAAATCAACGCCACTAAACCGATAGCTAATTTTTTCATGTTTCCTCCCCCTTAAAAGGGATGCGCGCCATGGGGACCTATATTAAACGTAATTTTCAGAAAGCCCACATTTTCTGTTTCTCCAGTAGGTTTCTTTATCTGCCTCCCCTGCACACTGATCAAACTGAACTCGGAAGGTGCGAAAGTCAGGTACAAAAGACCTCCTGCTTCATGCTGAGAATCATCGGAGGGCGACTCAGACCAATCATAGCGCCCCCCTACCCTCCAGCGCCTTAAGAACTGGTACTCTAAATGCGTGAACAAACCGAAACTCTTTACAGAGGGAAGGGAAGATATCTCCCGCTTATTCCAAAAAGCCTCGGTCTGCCAGAAAAAAGAACGATAAATGGCCCGCTGCGGATTTTTCCATCGGAAGGTAATATCCAAGCCGTAAAGCTGACTAGCCAATGTTTTAGAGGAACTGCTGATCGCGTCAAACTCCTGCCCCGAGGAACCATGGACATAGCTGGTTCCCAAGGTAAAATTGGCAGATTCCGTTAGATCATAATAACCGCTCAACCTTCCTATATAAAGGAGATCTTTGCGCCTGGCCTCATCAAAGGCGGGAACCTCAGAAAACTTAGGCATGTTCAACACCTCGGCATTCAAGTCCACAAATATCCACGGGTTTGGCACATGCCAAGAGAGAGAACCCCCCATGCTCGAGAGCCCCTCTTCCCCAAAATATTTTTCATGAACGATGGGCCTATCCGAAAATGCAGTTTCAGGAGTATGTGTGCGATTAAATTTCCCGAAGTTTCCTTTGAATTTCCCCACCTTAAGAGCCAAGTCGTAGGGAAGGTTAAACCACGTGAGATAGCCTTCCTCAAGATCAACCTTTTCCTCCGAAGGCTCTACCGCCACAAAGAAGTCCGCCCGGGCATAGGGATCGACAACCGACTGGAAAGCTATTTCAGCTTCCTTGAGCTGAAACGCGGGTGGAGCCTCTTCTCCCTCCCCAAGCTTTCTTTGCCCTGATTCTCCCTGGAACCAGCCGATGACGCTGACATTGGGATTCAACACATTGGAAGCCTGCAGCGCGCTCGCGACAGGAGCAGAGGATTGCGCCCAAGCAAGAGAATCGCAAAAAATCATGACGCAGAGTAAAGAGACGTGAATTCGCATAACAAACACTCCTTTAAAAAATAACCGATCTAGAAAAGTTTCAGAATTTAATCAGGAACTTCAGGCTAGACGGGAGGAGAACGAGCCAGAGAGAAAAGTTGAAATTGTGAAGAAGGTTCCAGCTCAACCAGAAAAACGTCTCCTAGCGGAATTAGGCGAATTTTGGGAAGTTTGGTTTTTGTAACAGAAATTCCAGGAGTCTCGGCTCCCATTCGACAAACCACACAAAGACTCGAATCGGAGTCAACAAAATCCAAGAACGGATGGGCCAAGTAGGCACCAAAGAACACCAGCAAGCATCCAACGCCGACCCAACGCTTCATAGCCTTAGGTTAGCATATGCCCCTGTCCTTGTGCAAAAGTGGGGAGCGGGAGAAAACAAATTGATATAATGAAAAAATAGGAAGGGTGGCCGAGCGGTTGAAGGCGCCGCTCTCGAAAAGCGGTACCTGCCGATGAGGCGGGTCGTGGGTTCGAATCCCACCCCTTCCGTACTTTATCGGGTTTTTAGGTGGCGATCC
>JACQJN010000156.1 GCA_016205085.1 Elusimicrobiota bacterium
GGCGATCACCGCCCACGTGCCCGAGTACGCTCGCTACATCCGCAAGAAGATCGCCGAGCTGGGCCGCGAATCCATCGCCTTCCGTACCCAGTACGCCCTGGAGTGGGTGAAGGGCTACTATCTTTCTCATAAAAAAAAGACAATCGCTCAGGAAGTGGACCCCGCATCCCAGATTTCATGGACGGCCCAAAAAACATTTGAAAGCCTATATCAAATTTCAGCAGGAAAATATCAGTTTGAAGCCAACCTGAAAAACATGAACCTAAAAGGACTGAACCCTTCCGCCATTGCCCTGCTGACAGAACCTCCGCCATCCCCCCAACCTATGAGACCTAAGCCCAAAAAAAAGCGCATCAAGAAAGTCAAACCCTCAAATCCCTCGCCGACAGAGGATAATTCAGAATATATCCTACCGGGAATTCCTACTCCGAAGACCGTAAACTGAACAATTCCTTCAAGCCTTTCAGTTTCCCGCGGCTAAAGATCAATAGGAAAACCGTCAGGATCAAATACAGCGCGGCATAGGCATACCGGACGGCGGTAGAAGGGAAAAACATCTGCGTGATGAACAGAATGAAGAGTAAAAAAGCCTCGGACAAAGAAAATTGTAGGTCCGCCAGCACCGCCAACGCAAAAAGCGACTGGGCCGAGGTGAGAAGAAGCTCCTCCCTTTGGCGGGGATCCAGATGCATCTGCCCCAGATGCCCGAGAGAAAAACTAAACACCAAAGGCAGCATCCCCACCAATAAAGTCCATTGGTTGACCTTTGAAGAGATCAAGGTGGCAAATCCGGAAGAGGGCATTGCCTTCCAGGCGAATATCAGAGCCACAATAAATTCCGGAGATTCGGAAGCTAAAGGCGCCAGCCATTGCACCAGAAGAAACTCCTCCACCCCCAACACCTTCCCCGCCTCCAATAAACCTTCCGCAAAAGGCTCCGCCGAAATGTAGATCACACATCCAGCCCATAAAAAAAGTGCCACTGTCACCACGCGGCGGATAAAAACAGGAAGACGTGCCATCAACTCGGCAGGCCCCTCCTCCAGTTCCGGTTCCTTAAGACGGGTTTGGGAGGCTTTCCAAATATAAAACGCAAAAATGGAAATGAACACCACCGCATCCCACAGCGACAAAACCCCTTTTATGGGAATCAACAGGGAGTACAGTGTGGCCCAAAACAGGGCCTGAATTTCAACGCGGTGCTCCGCTTCCAACGAGATGAATCCCTTGCGGCTTTTAATCCAGTACACCCACAGGACCACAGGCCATCCCAAGCCGATGAGAAGCCTATTCGCTCCCGTCATATTGGCCATGGCGTAAGAAGTGTAGGTTGGATCCTTCGCCGCCACCCAGGCAAAGTACATATCCACCGCATACTCAGGCAAAACTGCCATCAGAGCCAGAAAAGCGAAGGCCAGGGCCTGAGAGATTTCAAGCTGGGCTAGTTCGGCAGCCCAGGAAAGAAGAAAGGCCGCACCAAAGATGGCCAATCCCGGAAGAACCGCTCGAAGAAGAACGGAAGAAGGAGAATCCGCGCAGAAATGAATAGAAATCCATGGGAGAGTCAATCCCACGGCAAGGAGAAGCCAAAGATACGCCTTCGCCCTCTTTTTCTTCACGCTCGAAAATCATACAAAATTAGTATACTTCCGTGACGTGCCCGCCCACTCCGAACTCTACGATGTTTTAATCTTGGGAGGCGGAATCACCGGCGCCGGAATCCTAAGGGATTGTTCTCTTCGAGGGCTGAAAGCCTGCCTTATTGAAAAGGGAGAACTTGGCCACGGCACCACCGCCAACTCCACGCATCTGATTCACGGAGGGTTGCGCTACCTTTTATATGACCGGCTCACCACCCATTCCACCAGTTGGGACTCAGGCCATATTGTACGAACCGCAGGCCCTCTGCTAAAACGCCTCCCCATCCTATGGCCTATTTACCAAGGACATCGGCACGGCTTAGAAACGGTGCACACCCTTCTAAAAACCTACGCACCCTTTCAAAAGATGAAGTACGGCCTGCCGCCATTGCGCTTAAACCGGGAAGAGGTCATCCGCCTTTGTCCCGGTTTAATTCCCGAGGGGCTTAAAGGGGGACTGATATTTGATGAATGGTTGGTGGATCCCGTCCTGCTGGTCAAAAAAAACATAGAAGCCGCCTCACATCTCGGAGCCGCTGTTTTCCAATCCACTCCCATACAAGAGTTTCTCATTCACGGGAGAAGACTGGAAGGTGTCCGTATCGTCACCTCCTCAGGAGAAAGCCAAGAAGTCAAAGCCCGTTTGACGGTCAACGCCACGGGACCTTGGGCTGATCAGGTAACCCGCCAC
>JACQJN010000134.1 GCA_016205085.1 Elusimicrobiota bacterium
ATGAGGAAAGGGGGGTGGCTGAGATTTGCCGGCTGTAGCGGGCCGTCCGGAAGTCGCGGGGAACCCTATCTTCTGCGCAGCAGAAGTTGGGTAGCGACTGAGGGCCGGAGTCCGAATCTTTTGGGTCAAAAGATTCGAGGCGACCCGCGCTGGCAAACTCAGACAGGACCCCCGTTCCATAAATTGGGTGAAGTCGTAGTAACAATTTGATATAATCCTCCCTGTCATGTTGCCGACTTATCGTCCTCATGTCCGCAAACGGGCTCGAACCATTGGTTTCAGGGCTCGCATGAGTACGCCCGGGGGTCGGAAGGTACTGAGTCGCCGGCGCCAAAAAAGGCGTTGGAAACTGGTGCCATAGGTGGAACGATTGTTTTTTCAGCGGGATTTCCAGCGGGTGTTGGATTCCGGCAGGAGGTGGACACACTCCGATGTTTTGGTATGGAGTCTGTCACAGCCGGCCAGGACTTCTGTCCGATTAGGAATCATGGTCAGCCGTCGTCTGGGAAACGCTGTTTTACGAAATCGACTTAAAAGACTTGTCCGGGAAGTCTTTCGTTTGAATAAGGCATCGTTGAACAAGGGGGTTGACCTTGTTGTTTATCCTAAGCCCGGTTGTGCGTGGAAGAATTTTAAGCAGGCTGAACAAACCCTTCTTAACCTTTGGAAGCGAGCGAGGATTTTTCAAGCATGCCGTTCTTGAAGTCTTCGCCTTTCTCCGAGTTTTAAGGGCCTGGTTTCTTCCACCGAGCTGCCGGTTCTTCCCATCCTGCTCTGAGTATGCAGTGGAGGCCGTTCAAAGATACGGGGTTTTCAGATCACTCCCCGTAGTTTTAGGGCGTTTGTTTAGGTGCCATCCCTGGCATCCGGGTGGAATAGATTTTTTGCCATAGAATTCATGCAACGTAATTTGCTCCTGGCCGTTGGACTTTCGATCTTAGTCTATACGGGTTGGTTTGCCTGGTTGGAACCTAAACTCCAGCCTTCTGCCCCAGGGAACCCTATACGCCCTTCGGGCCTTGTCCCTGGGACTGCAGGAAACGGAAGTGTGCCTTCTGCCCCAGGGAACCCTATACGCCCTTCGGGCCTTGTCCCTGGGACCGGCACGCTGGGCTCCTCTGGAACCCCGGCCGGTACCCGTAGCTCTGCAGAGGGTGCGGCGGGAACTAGCGATAAGAAGCCCATCGTTGTGCATTCGGATGGTTCGCGCTACCAGTTTCGTCCCGAAGGGGCTTCTTTGACTGGTTTTTCCTTTAAAGGGCCTTTGGGTCCGGTGGAACTGGTGCCTCACCCCCTCCCGGGATTCTTTTCAACGTGGCCTGAACTTAGTTTTGAATCTAAGGTGCAGGGTAAGAAGATTTCATTTTTTGCCAGCCATCCTTCCGGAATCCGCATCAAGAAGGATTTCTCGCTTTCTCCTGAACTTCTATTGCATCAGATTCAGCTCCAGTTGGAGAACCCCACTTCTTCTCCCCTGCCTGTTCCTTCCTGGTCCATGAAATTGGGTCCGGGATTAGGGACTGTGGCTGCGGAACAAAAGGAAAATCCAAGCTTATGGCAGTGCGTAATGCTTCCCGCCCCCAAAGGCTCCAAATCTCCGAGCTTGCGCAAACTTTCGGAGGCAGATACAGCGGAACCTTGGACATGGGCGGGTTTGGATAATCGATATTTTTTAGCGGCGTTGTTAGCTCCACCTGAAATTTTCTCAAACGTGAGATCTCAAAAGGAGAAGCTTTCCTCTTATACTGCCCCTTCCTTGGAGTTCATTGGCACTTCCGGTCTGTTGCAACCCAAGGAAAAACGGGTGATTTCGATGAGTTTCTATCTGGGGCCTAAAGATTATCATCAATTGACTCTCCTTGGCCAGGGGCTTGAAAAGTCGGTGGATTTTGGAATGTTCGGCTCCTTAGGAAAAGGATCTTTGTGGATCTTGCATGTTTTCCATCGTTGGACCGGCAATTATGGCGCAGCGATTATTTTATTGACATTCCTGGTGCAAATTTTAATTTCCCCATTGACATACAAAAGCATCAAAGCCAGCACGGCCTTAAAAAAGCTCCAGCCCCAAATCCAAGCAATCCAGAAAAAGTTTAAAGACGATCCCAAGCGAATGAATCTGGAAATGATGCAGTTATATAAAACGGGAGGCGCCAATCCCCTGGGAGGATGTTTGCCGCTCCTTTTACAGATGCCGATATTTTTTGCTTTATTTAAAACCCTTCGAAACAGTTGGGAACTTCACGGAGCCTCGTTCATCTTTTGGGTGAAGGATCTTTCGGCGCCGGATCCCTACTATGTCCTTCCCATCCTGATGGGAGGAATTATGTTTTTTCAACAGAAACAGAATCCAACTTCCACGGATCCTGCTCAGGCCAATGTGATGATGTGGATGCCGGTTCTGTTTACATTCATGTTTCTCAATTTCCCATCCGGACTGGTTTTATATTGGCTGACCAGCAGTTCGCTTTCTTTCTTTCAGCAGATTTTTATTCAAAGAAAACTCGTGTAAGAGAGTGCTAGGAGTTGTTCCATGAGAGAAATTCAAATTGAAGGCAAGGATGTTCAAGAGGCAGTGGAGAAGGGATTAAGGCAATTAGGGTTGCGCCGGGACCAGGTGGAGGTAGTGGTTCTACATGAGGGTTCCAGCGGATTTCTTGGTATAGGTTCAAAACCAGCCTCCGTGTCCATTAGAGAAAAAAAATGGATGGGGGATCAAAGGGCGTCCCGTTCCCAGGAGCTTTCCGCGGGGCCTGTCGCCGTACCTTCTGTTCCTTCAGATATACCGATGGCGATCGAGGAGGCTAAGATTGTGGTCCGGGAAATCCTGGGGCTCATGGCCATTCCCATGGAAGGAATGGAAGCCCGGTGGGACTCGGAGCAAAGCCGGGTGAAGGTGAATGTCTCCACTCCCGAAGGAAGCCTTTTGGTGGGAAGGGATGGACGCTGTTTGGAATCTCTTCAGTTTTTGGTGACTTTAATTGTGAGCCGTAAGATGAAGAACCCGGTCGCTGTTCAGGTGGATGCTTTGGGATATTGGCAGAGACGGGAAGAGAGAATATTGACTCATTTACGTCAGGTTATTGAAGAAGTTAAAAGAACGGGCAAGGCTTTTCGTCTGGAACCCATGGAGGCTTCTTTAAGACGGTGGGTTCACAAGCATCTAGTCAATCATCCTGATATAGAAACCGCTTCAGAAGGTGAAGGCCCGTGGCGCAAGGTAGTTTTGAAACCTCGAAAACGATAGCGCGGAGCGAAGATACCATCGTGGCGGTGGCCACGCCTCCGGGAGAAGGGGCGCTGGGAGTTGTGCGTCTTTCAGGAGAAGAAGCTCTGTCCATTGCGGCTCGTTTCCTTGTCGGACCTAAACCTCTATCCGAACTTCCACCACGTTCTGTTTCCCTTATGCGGGTCAGGAAAGGAGAACACATTCTGGATCAGGTGATGGTAACTTTGTTCCAGGGCCCCCGCAGCTATACAGGAGAAGATGCGGTGGAGATTTCCACCCACGGCTCCCCGTACATTTTGGCGCGTTTGCTGGAACTGTCACAGGACTCGGGGGCCCGGTTGGCGTTGCCGGGAGAGTTTACTTTTAGGGCTTTTTTAAATGGCAGGATGGATTTAACCCAGGCGGAAGCCGTTTGCGGCTTGATCCGAGCTAAAACCGAGTGGGCTCATCGAACAGCGCAGGCTCACCTTCAGGGAGCCTTGTCCCAACGGCTTGCGGAGATTCGATTGCATTTGATGCAGCTTCTGGCCCAGGTGGAAGTTCTTCTGGACCATCCCGAGGAAGAGATTCCTTCTCTGAACCGGGAGGCGCTCTGCATTCAAACGGATGGGGTGCTTAGGGAAGTGGAGACATTGATCAATAGCTTTAATGTCGGGAGGTTTCTGCAGGATGGATTAAGAATCGCGATTGTAGGTTCTCCCAATGTCGGCAAATCCAGCCTTCTAAACGCTCTCTTAGGGAAAGAGCGCGCGATCGTAACGGAGTTCCCGGGAACAACTCGAGATACCTTGGAGGAAGCGGCTCATCTGGATGGTTTGGCTGTGATATGGATTGATACGGCGGGGATCCGCAGCCATACGTTGGATCCCGTGGAAAAGGAAGGGATGGAAAGAACTCAAAGAGCCATCCAATCTTCTGATTTGATTCTCTTTGTTTTGGATCAATCCCGGGACTTGCAGTCCGCTGACCGCTCCGTCATGGAAATGGTGTTGAAAGTCGGCAAACCCGTTATTGCTGTATTGAATAAATCAGACTTGCCATCCATGGATTTGCATTTGAATGGGGCCCCTTTCTCGGAACGGGTTTCCGTTTCTGCCCAAAAAGGACAAGGACTGGAGGAGTTGAGCCAATCGATTCATCGGGTAGTGGGGATTCCTGGATTTTTATGCGCGCAGGAGCAACCCATTTGGATTGCTTCCGCGAGACATCGGGATATTCTTTTGAGAGTGCGGCAGGGTATCGCAGAGGCTATGAAGTTATTTCAAAATTCATCCCAATGTTTCGAGGATCTGGTGGCCGTACATTTGAGAGAAGCGTTATTGGCTTTAGAAGAGATTCTTGGTGGCAATACCACAGAGGATCTTTTGAATACTATTTTTTCTAATTTTTGTATAGGTAAATAGTTCCTTACAGGAGGTAAACTATGCCGAAAAAGAAGACTAAAAAAACGGTGCGGAAGGCTGCGCCAAAAAAAGGTGCTAAAAAGAAAAAGGCTGCTGGAGTTAAAAAGGCAAAACGCAAAACCATAACTTCCAAAGCCCGGGTGGCCAAGGCCTCACTTCAAGGAACTCCTCCTCAGGAAACTGTGAGCGGGGTTCTTTTGGGCCATGTGGAAGATTATTTTGCCAAGATCGGCGTGGTGGCGTTGACTCTCCAGGCTCCCGTTGCGGTGGGAGATATGATCCGCATCAAGGGACATACGACGGATATTACTCAGAAGGTAGAATCGATGCAGATGGATCACCAGCCTGTTCAAACGGCCTCTGCCAAAGATTCCGTTGGGATCAAAGTGGCGGATCGCACCAGAAAGGGGGACGCGGTATATAAAATATAGCAAAGAGATATGGGCATGGGCCTGCTATGATTTTGCGAATTCGCCTTTTTCCACAACTATTACCACCGTCATCTTTAATGTTTTTTTCGTGACGGTGGTAGTAGGGCCTGGAGGGTTTCTCCTGGGAAAGACGCTGATTCCGGGTTCTTCGCTGTGGGCCTATCTCATCTCTTTTTCCACCTTGCTGGTGGGAATTCTTTCTCCCATCCTGGGGGCTATCGCGGATTGCGGGGGATTTAAAAAAAGATTCCTGATAGGTTTTACCCTTTTGGGCGTTTTTTCTACCGGCATGCTTTTTTGGGCTCAAGAGGGAATGGTTCTTTGGAGTTCTTTTTTCTTTTTCGTGGCTAATCTCGCTTTCGCGGGGGCTTTCACCTTTTACAACGCCTTTCTGCCCAGCTTAGTCAGCAAGGAGAAATTAGGATCCATTTCTGGTTTGGGTTGGGCCTTGGGATACATGGGGGGGGGTCTTTGTTTGGCTCTAAATCTATGGATGATCCAAAAACCTTCCACTTTCCACATTTCCTCCCTTGACCATTTTCCAGTGCGGTTTGGTTTTTTACTGGTTGCTTTTTGGTGGCTCTTTTTTTCTTTGCCACTGTTTCTGTTGGTGAGAGAATCCGCCCCTTCTTCCATGCGGATAAACTTCATTCAGAGCATCCGTTTAGGTTTAAGCAGGATACGACAAACGGTTCGTCGTTTTAGATGTTATCCGGAGTTGTTCCGATTTTTAATGGGATATCTCCTCTACAATGACGGGATTGAGACGGTGATCGTGGTGGCCTCCATTTTTGCCGCAGAAGAGTTGGGCATGAAGAAAGGGGAGATCATCCAGTGTTTCCTTATGATCCAGGGAGTGGCTTTTGTGGGATCTCTTTTGTTCGGGAGGTTGGCGGATCTATGGGGAAATAAAAAAACGATATTGGTCACTCTGCTTCTTTGGATGGGAGTTTTGTTTTGGTCCTTTTGGATGAAGAATTCTTGGCAATTTTGGCAAGCGGGAGTTCTGATCGGTCTCATCTTAGGAGGAAGCCAATCCGCAAGCCGGTCTCTGTTTGCCCTATTTACTCCCAGAGAGAATACGGCGGAATTTTTCGGACTATTTTCTCTTTCCGGAAAAGTGGTGGCGACCTTGGGCCCTTTAAGTTTCGGCTTGTGCCGTCAGATTCTGGGAAGTACTCGTTGGGCCGTCGGCTCCCTTCTGTTTTTCTTCGTCCTTGGGTCTCTCTTTCTGTTGGGAGTCAATGAGGAAAAAGGATTGAAGGAGAGCCAGTTGGCGGTGGAATGATCCCATTGATCTTGAAGCTTTTTTTGCATCCCAGGAAGGCTATCTCTGAATTTGATTCCGGGGCCCATCTCTGGAGTGGTTTAGGTATTTATTTTTTTAGTCTTATTGTGGCTTGTTTTTTCTATGCTCACGTTCCCGCGGACCTTCCCTCACAGTTTAGTGAATATTTTCCTGTATTAGAGGATTCAATGTTTACACCCTTTTTTTGGCTGCGGTTGGGATTTTGGGAGGCGCTCTTTCTCATCTTAAGCCTTACCTTTTTATGGTTTTTTTTACGGTTTTTTGGCCGGCCAGGCTCCTTTCCCGGCCTTGTGTCGTTTATGGCTTGGCTGCATCTGTTTTACTTATTGATGTTCATTCTGATGGAGATTGGTCTTGTATTGAGGAGTGCTAATTTTTGTTTTTTGACGCAGATGTCCATCAGCCTATGGGTGGTGGGGATTGCCGTTTTGGGGCTTAAAGAAATGGCCGGAATTTCCATCGTGAAAAGTTTTATCAGCTTAATGATGTCTACGGTATTGTCCGCGGGCTCTCTATTTCTGTTTTTTAGACTGCATTGGCTATCCGCCAGTGAAATGAAAATTCTGCTTTTATTTTAACGGATCAGCATGTACATCTATCCTGTAGAGTACGATTTTATCGTGATAGGGGCGGGACATGCGGGTTGTGAAGCGGCTTTGGCGGCTGCCCGCATGGGGCTTAGGACTTTGGTTTTGACTCAAAATTTAGACAGTATTGGGCAAATGTCTTGCAATCCATCCATCGGAGGCATTGGCAAAGGGCAGCTGGTGCGCGAAATAGATGCTTTGGGTGGAGAGATGGCTAAAAATACCGATGTGACGGCTCTCCAGTTTAAAATGCTCAACACGAGCAAGGGACCTGCCGTGCATTCTCCCCGTGCTCAGTGTGATAAGAAACTCTATCAATTTACCATGAAACACACCTTGGAGTCTGAGCCGAATTTAGAACTTAAACAGGATGAGGCGGCCCGCCTGTATTTGGAAGGGAGTCGTTTAAAAGGGGTGGACACCAAACGTGGCACCCGCTATCTTTCCAAGGCCGTTTGTTTGACGACCGGCACATTTTTGAAGGGATTGGCTCATGTGGGACTGACGCAGTTTAAGGCAGGACGTGCGGGAGATCCATCGGCCGAATTTCTTTCGGAAGATTTAAGGGATCTGGGATTTAAGGTAGGGCGCCTTAAAACCGGAACTCCCATGAGAATCAATGCCCGCTCGATTGATTACAGCCTCTGCGAAGTTCAGCCGGGAGATGTGCCTCCTGTGCCTTTTTCCCACTTTACGGAAAAAATCCCTCAGCCCCAGCTGTCTTGTTATATCACATACACGAATGCGATAACGCATCGCATTATCCAGGAGAATTTAGATCGCTCTCCGCTTTATTCGGGTAGAATTACTTCCATAGGTCCCCGTTACTGCCCTTCCATTGAGGATAAGGTAGTAAAATTTCCAGAGAAGTCCAGGCACCAGATATTTTTGGAGCCGGAGGGTTATCATACTCTGGAAGTTTATGTAAATGGGTTGTTTACCAGCTTGCCGGAAGATGTTCAGTTGCGGGTCGTGCATTCTATTCAGGGGTTGGAACGGGCTGAAATGATGCGCCCCGGCTATGCCATTGAGTACGATTTTTGTCCTCCGACACAGCTGAAGGCTACGTTGGAGACCCAGGCTATAGAAGGGCTTTACTTCGCGGGCCAAATCAATGGGACCACGGGCTACGAGGAGGCGGCGGCCCAAGGAATGATGGCCGGAATCAACGCGGCATTGAGTTTGCAGGGACAAGATCCTTTGGTTCTAAGAAGAGACGAAGCCTATATAGGTGTTTTGATCGATGATTTGGTTACGAAAGGGGTAGATGAGCCATATCGAATTTTTACTTCTCGCGCGGAATATCGCTTGATGCTAAGATCCGACAACGCCGATTTGAGATTGATGGATTACGGTTTCCATCTGGGGCTTGTTTCTTCTGCCCAGTACCAAAGGTTTTGTAAGTACCGTACATGGGTAGAGGGTTTATGTCAAGGTGATATTTTTTCGGAACATTCTTCCGATCAGAGCGCGGATTTAAATCCATGGAGTTATCAGAAGGCTCAAGAAGAGAGTTCTATAGAGAAACATTACCATGGGTATATCGAAAGACAAAAAAAACAAGCCGAACGGCTAAGGCAGATGGAGTCTGTAAAAATTTCGCCCCACTTTGATTATCTTTCGCTCCTGGGGCTGTTGACGGAATCTCGTCAAAAACTGCATCGGGTACGTCCTTTGACATTGGGGCAGGCTGCTCGGATTCCGGGGGTAACACCTGCTGATATCCAGATTCTATGGATACATTTGGAAAAGCATCGGCGGTTAAAAAATGTGTCTTCCTCCGCTCTTTGAGCAGACATTAAAAAAATGGGGGGTCGCTTTAAGTTCCCAACAGAAAAATGTTTTTGAAACTTATCTTCGAGAAATAGAGAAATATAATGAGAAGGTTCGCCTGACCGCAGAATGTTCACCGCAACAACTGTGGAGGCGGCATATTTTGGATGCTCTGGTGCCCATCCCTTATCTAAGGGAAAGAGCACGCACTCTCTCTCCGGAAGTGGCTGATGTGGGAGCGGGGGCGGGCTTTCTAGGAATATCCGTCAAAATAGCATGGCCCCAAACTCGGGTAACGTTGATCGAATCCAATTATAAGAAATTTCAATTTTTGAACTGGGTCATTGCCCGATTGGAATTGTGCCAGATAAAAGTATATTGGAAAAGAATGCCCGAGGATGGGAAGATGCTCCATTCTCTTTTTGATGTTGTCTTGGAAAGAGCGCTTGCTCCTTTCCTTTCCGCGATGCGTGTTTGTTTACCTCTTTGCCGCAAGGTGGGTGGGCTATGGTTGGCCTATCAATCCGATCCTGATATTCTTCGGCATCCCTCTGTTTCCACGAGCCTAAAACATTATGGAGGGGCTTCTGTGGAGGTGATCCCTTACCGGTTGCCGGGGGAAAAAGATAGGCGATATCTTTTTCTCATGGAGAGACATGCAGTTTCTTAACTCTTATTTTACTCCCTTCGCCGCTTTTTTGGTTCTCTCGGCTCTTTATTTTTCTGCTCCGGATCCATGGACGATATGGCTTTCTGTGGGAGTGCTGATGCTTTCGGGTGGAATCAACTATTGGTTTTCAAAGAACACGTATCGTTATATCTATTGGACCAAGACATTGCGGTGGCTTCAGGTTTGGCTTAATTTTATCTGGAGCGTTCCTTTGTTCTATCTTTTGGGTGGATGGTGGGCTCCCATGTGGCTGCTATTTCTAATGGCCCCTGCCACAGCGGCCCTCTATGAAGGGCGCCGGAGCACTTTCTTGACTGCCTTTTGCAGTTCATCCACCCTGCTTCTTCTCTATAAACTCCGAGGCCTGGAGGGGGGGATGGCATGGGGACAGGCGTTGGTCCATTCCGCATTCATTATTTTTTTCAGTTTGTTTGTCCATTCTTTATCTCAAATGGCCCTTCGTCTGAGGAGTTAGGGTGGACGTTCTCTCAAGATTAAGGCTCCTTTTTTGGTTTTTGGTTGTTTTTTTATGGGGGGTTATGCTTTTTCAGTTTGTGCGGGAAGATCTTACAGGGCAGATCCCGCAAATGGCTTGGATCAAAAATCCCTTCCCCGATATCCCTCAACCATTTACTGGACCTAAGAAGCACTCAGCGAAGCAGTCCCTGCTGAAGGCGGGGGCTCGTCCTTTAGGATCGACTATCCCCGAGCCCTCTCATCTGACGCGGGTTATTGTTCCTCGGGAAATGAAAACTAAAACACTGGCTGGCCATTTACAAAAATCTGCCAAGAAGAAATTTTTGCACTTTCCTGAAGGGGTCGAGACACCAAAGGGGTTTTATCGTTCCGAGACTCCTCATTTTATTTTATATCGGGAAGGAGAGGAGGCAGATGAGGCTTTGCTGGCCGCCTTTGAGGATTTGGATTCCAATATCCTTTTGGACTTGTTGTCCTTTTCCCCTTGGGCCGGAGATGAAAAGATAACCATCTATCTTTTTAAAACTCCTGAATCGTATCGAATGGTGACGGGACGTCCAGAATGGTCTGGTGGAGCAAGTTCGGTAGAAAAACGTATCATTTATCTATACCAGACCCAGGAGGCATTTAGCATTTTGGCACATGAGTTGTGTCATATCTATTTCGATAGTTTTTTCCAAGGAGGCCAACCCAACCCCTTGTGGTTGAGTGAGGGAATGGCTACGCTCATTCAGGTAGAAAGGGGATTGGCGGCCCCCAGTTGGCTTAGAGAAAATCTGGAACTCCTGGTTCAGGGAAGAGGGATGCGATTTTCTGATTTTTTAAAGGTGGAAGAAACGCAAAGAGCTGACGATAGAAGCATCCGTTTGTGGTATGCCCAGGCGTATAGCTTGGTTCGTTTTTTGGTCCGCCTTCAACACTCTACTTCCTTCTATAACTTCTGTTATTATCTCAGGCAAGGAATGTCTTTGACCCAAGCTATGCATCGAAGTTATGGGATGCCTTTTAATCGACCGGAGGCCCTGGAATATGCCTGGAAGGGAAACTTAAAATCCAGGGCCCTCTCCCGCCTGCCTTAAAATAATTTAAATACAGGTTGGAATCGGGGCCTGACCAAGTTTGAAATATTAATCTTGGCCACCCGATTCCATTGTACCAACAATCCGTTTGGTCTTTATCTGGGGCTGGTCGAGGGCAAACCTCGAACAGGACCAAAGGCAAAAACTGAGGTTGAAAAACAAAGCCCTTGACAAAAGTGGTCAGTTCCTTTATACTTTGCCTGGTGGGGAAAAGTGGTGAAAAGTTGTGTTAAGTGGTTAAAAAGGGGGGAAGGCAGTCGATGAGACCTTTTATCGGACAATATCCCTACATCCTGGATCCGAAGAATCGCCTCTTTGTTCCTCCCAAATACCGAGAGGAGTTGAGTGAAGAAAAAAAAGACTATTTTGTCTTAAATAGCGGGATGGAGGGCTGTTTGAATTTATTCCTTCCCTCTCAGTGGAATCGGTTCCTGGATGGCAACTCGGAAGTGTTCCGAACGGCGAACAAGGAAGAGGAACGGGCGTTTAAACGGAAATTTTTTGCAGAAGCCATTGAAGTACCGGTGGATGTTCAAGGAAGAATTTTGGTTCCACCGCTTTTAAAGGACTACGCGGGATTGCGTAAAGATGTCTATGTCATCGGTGTCGGAAATCGGGCGGAGGTATGGGATAAGGGAAGATGGGAATTTTACTACAGAAAAAGAATTCAACCCTCCATGAAAAAATTCTCCAAGAATTTGGAGATTTGACCATGGTAGGAAATCGAGAAGTAATACATAGGCCTGTTCTTTTAAAGGAAGTAGTGGAGAATCTCGTGACGGATCCTAAGGGACGATATTTGGATGCTACGGTGGGCGAGGGGGGGCACAGCGTTGAAATCTCAAGGAAATTATCTCCTGGGGGGGAACTTTTGGCCATGGATTGGGATCCAGGAATGATTGCTTTAGCTCGAGAGCGGATAGGGAGTCCACGGGTGCGATTTCTGCAGGCTAATTTCAAGGATTTAAAACAGACCTTGGATAGGGAGAAGGGAAAGCTTTTTACGGGGATTATATTTGATCTAGGCATTTCTTCCTATCACTATGAAAGAGAAGAACGTGGATTTAGTTTCTATTCTGCTACTTCGTTGGATATGCGCATAAATCCTCAAATCGGAATTTCGGCGGGCCAGATAGTAAACGAATGGCCCCTGGATCAGCTTGTGGATATTTTTAGAAAGTTCGGAGAAGAAAAAAGAGCGGTTCCTATTGCCAGGGCTATCGTGGAACGCAGAAAGGTCCGCCCCATTTCTAGCGGTGTCGATTTGAGCCTTTTGATTGAAAACTGTGTTGGAAGAAAGAGGGCAGGAGTTCATCCCGCGACTAAAGTTTTTATGGCGTTGAGAATCGTAGTAAATCGAGAATTGGATAATTTGACTGACGGCCTTGAAGGGATACTTTCGTGGGTAAAGTCCGGAGGAAGAGTGGGAGTGATTTCTTTCCATTCTTTGGAGGATCGGATCGTGAAACACATTTTCAGGGCCTGGGTAAAAACGGGAGAATGGCAATGGGTTTTTCGAACTCCCTTGCAAGCATCTGCGCAGGAAATCCAATGTAATCCCCGTTCTCGAAGCGCTAAATTTAGAGTGGTGGAGAGAATATGACCAAGCAGGGGCACCCACAAAGTGGGTCTGCGCGGAAATGGTTGGAGCTTGGCAAAGCGGAAACCATGAACAACGTTTTTGGTGGGTACCTACTCGGCGGGGTACCCACCGATATCTTTAAGACGGAAGCGGACATTACAGGAAGAGGGTTCAGCTCTCCTGGCCGACGACCGGTTGCAGCATGGTCGTCATGGCCGAGAGCGACGATGAAAGGGGAGAAACCTGGGTTTCTCTCTTGTAAAGCACTGCGAGCGGGACTAAAACCTTACCGCGAGCAGCGTTTAGTCCCGTCACAAGACGGGGTGCGGATTAAGGAGGTGCTTGAATGAACATTGCTAACATGTCCAATCCGGCAGTGCAGATGGTACGGCTTCTCTATGTGATTTGTCAAAATAAGACAAGGCTCATGGAGAAGTCCTATCCTCATTCTCCCCAGGCTTTTTATGTTTGGGGAAAGAAGAGCTTGAGGTTTATAAAAAAGCCATGAGAAAAATTCGCTTCGCGGTTGGTGTCCTGGTCGCCAGTTTGTTGGTTTTTCTGTTTGTGTGGCAACATGTGCAGGCGACACGGCTTGGGTATGAGGTACAGGATGTTCGCAAAAACATCCAATGGCAAAAGAGCAAAAATGCCTATACGAGACTTCAACTGCAGAGATTAGTTTCTCCAGCTAGAATCGCACAGGAAGCTTCCAGGCGATTAGGCATGTCGGCTCCTGGGCCCACACAAATTGTTCTCCTGGGAACTCCTCCCTCCAGATCCGAAGAAGGTTCTCTTTTGCTAAGTTGGCTCAAGTGAGTCAATGAGTTCCTTTTAAATCCTTCGGTTCCATGGGTGCTATCGCCCGGTTAAA
>JACQJN010000136.1 GCA_016205085.1 Elusimicrobiota bacterium
CAGAAACCAGGCTTTCCACCACGGGATAAAAGCGTTCATGTATACCCTGTGTGGTGAGGGCTCCCGGCGTTTCCGGGTCTATGACTTCGGATTGCGGCTGCCTTCTGCCTTCAAATCTCAGATTTGTGGAGAATTGGGATTTCAATACTTCTGACTGGGAGAGGCTTGTTTGAGGAGCCGGATAGAGGGCTGCGATGGAATCGTTGTTCGGCGTTTCCCAGTGACGGGTGGTGTCCTGAACCGTGTTTTTGACCCCTTCCGAAAGTCTGGTTTGAACAACGGTGACCGCCCTTGCTAATTTAATCCGCTCCTTTTGCCCAAGCTGATATAGAAAATTTGTCTGTATATCCTCCAGTTGGCTTTTGACTTGGGTCAAATGGGACAGTTTGGTTCGGGGGGAATGAGCCTGATGGACGAGCTTTATGGTTGTGGATCGGATCGCTTTTTGGAGGACGTCTTTTTGAATGTCTGTGGGGAGGGAAACAAATTGATCTTGGGAGTATCCTAGGTTCCGGATTTCATTCAGCAGTAGAGGTGAAGCAGGGGAAGGATTGATCCGGAAGGAGGAGGCCCCCGTATTGCGGCTCATCCCGCTTTGCTGGGCAATTGAAAATCCCGGCATTAAGAAAAGCCAGGCGGCTAAAGCCAACCGGAGAGCTTTTTGCATGTCTATAGCCTATCAGCAGGGAGGGAGGGATGACAGGGGCCTTTGGGGTATTCCTTATAAGGACAATGGTCCTAGGTAGAATTGGGTCTATGGACCTAAGAAAAAAAGGGCTCCATTTTTGCTAAACTGTAGATCATGAAGACAGCTAGTTCCTCGATTGTTAAGCCTGTGTCCTCAAGTTCCAGCTCGCGGTTGGTGAAAACATTTGTCCTGGATACAAACGTCCTCATCCATGACCCGGAGGCTCTTTTCCAGTTCCAGCGCAGCCGGGTGGTTCTGCCTCTGGCGGTGATCGAGGAACTGGATCACTTCAAGCATCTAAACGATGAAAGGGGCTACAGTGTCCGTCAGGTCTCGCGGTTTTTAGACCGTCTGCGCTCCAAGGGCAAACTCTCTCAGGGGGTGACTTTGGAGCATGGGGGGCATTTGGTGATCGAATACCATAAGACCGAGAAGATGCCTCATCAGCTGGAGAATTCCGCCAATAAAAAGGACAACGAAATTCTCTCCACCGCCCTTTGGCTCAAGGAGAGGGGGGAGCGGGTGGTCCTGATATCCAAGGACATGAATTTGCGCATCAAGGCGGAGGTTCTGGAACTGGAGACGGAAGACTACGAGCGGGAGAAGGTGACTGTCCAGGATTTGTACAAAGGCTGGCGGGAAATGCTGGTGGAGAAGGAAATCATTGACCAGTTTTTTAAGGATCACCAGCTGAAAAATTTAGAGGGGATGAAGGATATTTTGCCCAATGAATTTGTCATCTTGAAGGCTAAAGACGGGGCTTCTCAGAGCGGATTGGCTCGGTATCAGCCTCAGACTGGGCTTGTCTCCTTGTTCCATACCCAGAGCAAACCCTGGGGAATCAGGCCCCTCAATGTCCAGCAGAAATTTGCCTTGGACCTGCTTTTGGATAAAGAGATCAGCCTGGTGTCTCTTATGGGAGTGCCGGGTTCCGGGAAAACTCTTCTGGCTTTGGCGGCGGGTTTAGAACAGGTGTTTGAATCCTCTTCTTACCGTCGGATGCTGATCTCAAGACCTGTGGTTCCCGTGGGACGGGACATAGGGTTCCTGCCCGGCACCAAGGAGGAGAAACTTTCCACCTGGATGGGGGCGGTCAAGGACAATATCGAGTTTTTGTGCGATGCCTCGGGAAGGGTAACCTCCGAGGAAGTGTTGGGAGAGGCCAGCGATCTTTTCAATTCCGATAAGATAGAGGTGGAAGCGGTCTCTTTTCTAAGAGGCCGTAGTCTGCCGAAGATTTATTTTATCATCGATGACGCTCAGAATCTCACTCCGCATGAGGTGAAAACGATCATCTCCCGGGCCGGAGAGGGGACGAAGGTGGTTTTGACGGGAGATCCCTACCAGATTGACAATCCCTACCTGGATGCTTCCTCCAACGGCTTATCGAATCTAGTGGATCGGTTCAAGGGACAGAAGGTTTTTGGAACCGTGAAGTTCGACAAGATCGAACGCTCTACTTTGGCCGCCCTCGCCAGCGAATTACTGTAGTTCGAAGCCTAAGGCCTTTAGTTCACTTTCCCATTTGGGATTCATGGGTTTGAGATTGAGGTGTAGGCTGGGGGTGGGTGAGGTTGCTCCCACCAGTTTGGCGGCGTTGATGAGGCCGGCTCCCTGTTCGTTGGAAGTGAGGTTGGGCAGAGGTTCCGCAGCCGCTTCCAGAGCTTGACGCACTCCCTTGGGATCGAGGGATCCATTCTGAGCTAATTTCAAAGCCACAAGACCTGTCATATGAGGAGCAGACATGGAGGTCCCGGACCAAGACGCATACGCGCCGCCCGTAGTGGAGAGCACTTTGACTCCGGGCGCGATGAAATCCACCTCCGGTCCGCGGCTGGAGAATGTGGCGATCTCGTCTTTGGAGTTGCTGGCTGAGATAGCCAAGGTCTGCTCGTAAGCGGCAGGGAACCCTACGGAACTGCCTGAGTTTCCTGCGGAAGCGACGATGGTGATTCCCGCTTCATAGGCGGCCACGATGGTCTGTCTTACCGATTCGTTTCCGGAGCGTCCGCCTAAACTCATATTGATGACCCGGATATTGTTCTGAACGCACCACTCTATGCCTTTGGCGATGTCGGACCAATAACCTGAGCCGTTGGCATCCAGCACCTTCACGCCATAGAGTTGGGCCAGGGGGGCCACGCCCACCACTCCTATCTGGTTATCTAGGGCGGCTACCGTTCCACCGACGTGGGTTCCATGTCCATGGTCATCCAACCATTTCCATGTTTCTGTGGAAGTGGCATTGAATCCTCCGGCTACGTTTCCTTTTAGATCGGGATGCTCGGGATCTATGCCTGTGTCCACGATGCCTACCTTCACCCCGGCACCGCGGCTTTGGGACCAGGCCAAGGGGGCTTTGACTCGATCTATGCCCCAAGGGTTTTGCTGCCCTTGAGGATCGGGGTTGGGAATGTCGTCTATAGCATGGTAGATCAAATCTTCATCCACCCGCACCACGGTGCCCTGTTGGGATTCCAGTTGTTTGACCGCGAGTTTTACTTTGTCTTCAGAAAAAATAGCGGCGACGGCATGAATTAAATTCAGTTCGTGGATGACCCGCCCTCCCACGTTTTGAACGGCGGTCCGGCGCGTGGACCAACTGGTATCGGGTGAAAACACTACGATCTTTCGGTTGCTGGCGTAAACAAATGAGACGAGTTGAAGGCAAGAAACAAAGACAAGAAATAATCGGCACATATTTATTCCCCCCCTTAACGACCCTATTGAGGAAGGATTCTACTAAAAGAATTTGTGAGGAGTCCAGTAGACCTATTTAGAATTTAGGTCTTTTGGGTGGGTTTTTTTCGCGGTAAAGGGCTAAGAGGTGGGAGATGAAATCTTTGTGGTTGCCTTTTCCCATGGGTGCCGACAGAAGGATTTTAAGGCGTTCCTCCCAGGGAATATGTTTGAGCCGGGTCAGGGCGTAATGGGGAGAAAGTTCCCTGGGGTGGCTTTGGATGAGCTGTTTTAGAAACTCCTCGGCCCATTTTTTTTGGGTTTCCGAAAGAAGATTTTTTTCCGACAGGGTTGCCAGAGAATAGGAGGCGTTTTGGGGATAAGCACCCCCATCTGTTTCCCGTTTCTCCTCCAGGAATTTAAGGAGTTTCTCCACCTGGTGGGGGTGTACGGTCAGCTCTAGGATGAGCGTGTAAAATCCACGATAGTACCAAATCAAATCCTCTTTCCCTTCCCATAGGTGGACCCAGAGGGCCATCTTTTCATTCCGAGAGAGGTCCTGGGCCAATTGGGAGGCCATTTCCAGGATGTCGGACTTTGTTTCATGTCGCATGTTCGTGCTTGAGTCTTGGGCCAGTGCCAGGAGTTTTTGGATGACGGCCTCTTTCCGGGTCAAGAAGACAGCGTCTTTACTCTCTGCCATATGCCGGATAGAGTTCAGGCTTTGAGTCATTGCGGTGCTGGCGCGGTTGTCGTTATATCGATCATTGAGAAAGAGGTCCAAAGCCTTTCTCTTTTGGTTCTCGTTTAACATGTCATACAGGAAGAGAGGGGTGACCAAGCTGAATTTGCTGCTATACCTGGATGTATCTTTTTCGGCTCTGGCCAGCATTTCTCTGGCCAGTTTTTCCCTTTTTTTAGGAGATAGAATTTGGGCATTTTGACTGAGGGCTTCGGCGATTTTAAGATGCCAAAATCCTGTCTCCGTTTCATTCCTGTAATAGGCTTTCCTTAAAAACCGCACCCAGGATCTTACCAATCGAGATTGGGTGTTGGGGGGAAATGCCGGGAATAGTTGGATAAGAATTTCCTGATTCCGACCATAGACATCGAGCGCCCTCGAACGGGCGGTGTCCAGGTTGTTTCTCAGTGTGAACCCAAAGCCGATGGTCACACAGCCAACTATAAATTCGAGAAGTATAAAACCAAGATGCCAGCCGTCAATGGAAAATGGAAAGGGCAGTGATGGTTTTATCCATTGGATTATTGTGTAAATGGCAGAAGCGAGAAGGGTAAAACCTAGAATTACGGTGGGCAAGCCCAAGAAATGCAGCCACCAACTGGTGTAGAGTCTACGTTTAGGCTTGCTGTGCAGGTCCGACCATAATTTACTCTTCTGTTCGTTCGAGAGGGACTGTTGGGCCAGCCGTTGTGCCGATGCCAATCTTTTGTTATAGTCGCTACTCAGGGTTTGGTCGATCCATTCCTGGATGGGAGACTCCATATTAGAACCCCGAGGATTTTGGTAGTAGGTTTGGAGTTCCGGTAGATCCAGACTTTGCAGGAAAGTCAGGTATTCTCCTTTTTCGGATTGAGATAGAAAGGAGAGAGTAGGTATAAATGGCATTAAGGTTTTGAAAGACTTCTCATCCAGCATCTCCCGGGCCATTTTGTATCCCATGAAATTTGATTCTGCGCCCTCCGACTCCAAGAGCTTGGCTACCACTTCCAATATGGGTTTGGTTTCAGGGGGATCTTCCTGGGTCAGTGTCCTGAACAGAGAGCCTACCTCGCTGGTTTTTGTCAATTCGGGAATGGTTTCGGTTTCAGCGGTGGAAGGGGCAGGGGTTGGGGCCTTGGGTAAACGCATCCAGAATGTGATTGCCTCCGCATCCGACCAGTAGCCGAAGGCGGCTCCGGGGATTTGGTTGAGGAGCCTTTTTATCTCAAACAGCTCCGCCCGGCCATACTTTCCGTTTTGGATCAGTTCATCCGCC
>JACQJN010000137.1 GCA_016205085.1 Elusimicrobiota bacterium
CAATACCGGCGCTCCGCCGCAGGTGGTCCGGACTCGGTTTGCCGGACAGATTAGGGAGGCCAATATATTAAACCGTGATTTCTGGGATGGCCGAGATAATCGGGGTGGCTTTGTGTCGTCCGGGTTCTATACTGTTCGTGTGGTGGCCTCGGATTTAGGATCTCAGCTCTCCAACGGAAGCACGGTTCAGCAGACAATTGCGATGGAGCCTTTGCGTATCTACGATGTGGCGGTGGCTCCGCTGCGCTTGGATCAGCCCAATGCCCTTATCAGCTACCAGGTTTCAGAAACGATGAAAGTGGTCATTAAGATTTATAAGCCAGGAACCTCCTTTGATGCAAACGGCAATCCTGATCCTCCGGAAAGCGTGTCCCTGATTAAGAGGTTAGTTGGGGTGCGCCCGGCCCGCACTCTGATCAATGAGCTATGGGATGGGACGGACCAAAAATTGGCCCTGGTCCCAGATGCGGGATATATTTTTAAAATTGTGGCTTCCACGGATCTCGCGGCTATTGATTCGGTGACTGGAAATGTGGTTGCTGGAGCGTCTTTGGCGGATGACATCATTGTGGCGGAAGTAGCGGTGGCCCGCAGCGGCTCGTTGGATCCCAAGGCGGATTTTGAAGCCAACACATTCATTTATCCCAACCCTATTCGTGGAAGCCGTGCGGTTCCTGGAGCTACGTGCCCTCCGGGAACTTCTTCCGGGGATTCTATTTTCCAAATTTATGTTCCGGTCCAGGCCGATGTGACGTTAAAAATATACAACCTGGCTGGGGATCTCATCCGCAGCGAGGGGTTTGGGATAAAGGCTCCTAATTCCTATGTCTGTTTCCCTTGGAACAGGGACAACGCTTCTGGAAAAACGGTGGCCCAAGGGGTCTATTTCGGGGTGGTGCGTCAGGAGGGTGCCGGGGGACAGAAGGATATTTTCCAAACGGTTAAGAAGATATTAGTGCCATGAATATTATTAGCATTAGCATATTTTTGCTGCTCTCTAGCCTTCTTTCGCCTTCTTTTGCTTGGAGCATCGATTCCAATGCTGGGACGAGCGGGGCTACCTTCTTAAAGTTGGGGGCGGGAAGTCCCAGGGCCTTGGCTCTGGGCAGGGCGTATGTCGCGTTGGCGGAAGGGCCTGAATCCTTGTCGTGGAACCCTGCCGGGGCGGCTTTGTCTGAGCAGAGAGAGATCAGTTTTGGCTATATGAGTTGGGTCCAAGATTTTTCAGGGAATATATTAAGCTATGTGCATCCTATGGGACGCACGGTTTGGGGCGGCAATCTGGCCTATTTTACTTTGGGAGAGTTCGATGTCCGCGATTCTGAGGGCAAGCCTCTGCAAGGAGAGACAGTCAATGTCCGGGATGGATTTGGAACTTTGACGGTAGCACGGTCATTCTTTGTGGAGAGATTTTTTCTGGGAGCCAGCCTAAAGGCGGTATTGGAGGACAACGACGGCACCAGACATAGAAACTTAGTGGGGGATATAGGGGTTCTCTATAAATCCATAAAGAGGCTGTCGTTGGGATTCGCCTACCAAAATTTGGGTGGGAACAAGAACGAGGTGGTTCAGGTTTTAAGATGGGGAGGGGCCATGAAGGTCAACCCTTTTCTTGGGCTTTCTTTGGAAATAGACAAGTACTCCGATCGCGGGGTTCAGCCTGGAATAGGCGTGGAATTTTCATTGCCGGAGGATTTTCTGGAGATCGGGAGCATGGACTTTAGAGTGGGCTACTATGCCTTGGACAATTTAGGACAGAGCTTTAGCAGCACGTTAAAAAAATTGAAACTGGATCGTACTTCCGGTATCAGCTTTGGATTCGGGCTCAACACCCAAGGACTTCTGGGCTATGGGATGGGCTTGGATTATGCCCTGGTGCCAATGGGGGCCTTGGGGAATGCGCACCATATCGGGATAAAGGTGGAATTTTAATGAGGGTTGACAAGGTGAGGTTCCCGTGTTAGACTTTGAGCGTGAGGCGATGTTTGAAAAAACAGAATCCCCGGCTTGGTCAAACGGCTGTGGAATATCTTCTCACGACGATGACCTTGCTCATCGCTTTTGCGGGCATCTATGGTTGGCTGCAGATAGGGCTACGCAATATGTTTCGCGGTGCGGCTCGACTTATTCTGGCTGCCTATATGGAGTTACCGTAGGAGGATACGATGATGGAAAAACAATTGATAAGGATGTGGCTAAAAATCAACTCTTTGATGAGACTTGGTCAGCCCCATTCCGTAGACAGAAATACGAATGGGGCCGTCCCGTCCTTGAGGATTTTAAGGAAGACGGGACAGAACACCGTGGAATATCTTTTGATGCTGACGGTAGTGGTTGGCGTGGTGTTGGTAGTAGGAATGGCCTTGAAGAAGTTCATGCCCGGGTTTTTCGGTCAAATCCAGCAGATGATCACCGGGGCAGCCGGAAACCTAGGTCAAAGTCAGTAAAATCCACGGTCTCTTATCCCTCAACCCTCATCCCTCATCCCTTCAGAAAGGGACAGGTAGTTGTTGAGCTTCTTCTCATATTGCCTGTCTTCATGCTGATGGTCTTTTTCATCATGGAGATGGGGCATCTGGCTTTCCAGACGATTGTGATCCACCATGCAGCCTATGAGATGGCGCGCATAGGCTCTCTGGTGGCCGGTCCCAAACCGGATGCTCAGTCCTCTGGAATCAATCTCACTCAAGCCAAGGCCAAAATGTGCAGTGTCCTGTGCAATATGTTTAAGCCCGGCGTTTGCCAGCCGATGTGCCGTAGCTTGAAAGTTGTGGCGGAAGATACGACTTTCGACAGGCAGGCAGAAAGATGGAACCAGGATTTGATTTTGACGGTGAAATATCCGGTCCGCCTCATTTTTCCGGGGACCGGTCTTTTGTTGGCCTCCGATCCGGATTTGGGCAGCGTAAAAAAATCTATAGACAGCAATGTGCGGGTGATTACGGTCCAGGTTCGAATGCCCATAGAGAAGCCGTTTATAAAATGAAGAGGAAAATTTAA
>JACQJN010000138.1 GCA_016205085.1 Elusimicrobiota bacterium
ACTCCACACTCCAAAGGACTAGCCAAAATAAAAGGAAAAGGGTCCAAGTGACAAAACAAAAAATTCTTCCCCGATTAAGAAGAATGTCCGCCGGCAGCCGGTTATGGTATAGGAAGAGATCGGCGTAGTGGTATTTTCGCCCCTCCAGCCAGTAGGGATGACTAAAATAGGTATCCAGAGAGGAGGGCAGAGCCAACGCGGCCCACATTTCGGCCAAGGGGGGATGGTCGTATATGTTCAACCGATACCGCCCTGTCTTGAGATAGGAATATCCGCTGGCTAGATGCAGCCCCTCATCATAGGTGGGAGACGAAATTTGAATAAATCTCCAACCCAGGGAAATATGGAGGATGCCGAAACCCAGAACGGCTAAAACAGAGAGGAGTCTGGACACCCTCTATTTTAGCAATAAAAAAACCAACAGAATAAAAACTTCTGTTGGTCCAACCCGTCTTAAAAAAACTCTTTAAGGTCTAGCCTGAATTCAGTTAGAATTCACCCGCAGGGCCGGCGCTGCTTGACGGCGACGGGGTTGTCCAGCGCTGCAGGCGCAACTGCAGTTGCACAAAACTGCACAGCCATCTTAGACGAAAAGTGACCGGCAACTGCAGTTTTTGGGCTCGTCTTCTCTTCCGGAAGCCAAACCAGTTTTGAGCTATTCCGGCTCACCTTCAGCCAACCGCTGGCCTGGCACTTTTCTCGCCGCCAAACCACTTTCCCTGTGGCACTATAGTGCACAGGTACCTGCGGCAAGGTTGTAACTCCTTTTCCGCGGGTAGCCACCCCTCTCGATCCCAAAGACATTGTTTTTTTGCTCTTAGACCACATAGAGGTTACTCCTGACCCGTTGCGACCATATTTCTGCCGATCTGGCGCGCCGTCAAGCGGGTAGCCAACTCTCGAGGAGTTGTCTCCAAGGGCTCAAGCCCTTTTTCCTGCTTTTCCTGTTTCCGTATTCTAAATATTTGGAATGGATCCCAATCCTCAAGGATGGATTCCACCGCCGCCTGGAGAAAAATACAGAGCCCGGTCAACCCTACCGCCAAACTCAACAGAAACTTGATATATAACTCAGTTCCCATATCGCTTACCTTCTGCTCCTACTATTATACATGATTAAAACCCGTTTTGAAGAGGGTCTAACGGACCCTTAAAAATCAGAAAAAGACCCACCAGGCGCTAGGCCTAAAGACCTATTCTTACTACTGAGCTCCGTGATTCCTGAGAGTTTGGGCAATCTTGGGACACCTGTTTTTCTTCCCATACTCATTGGGAACCGTTGTTATATGGTCCAAAGCCGTCCAGCCGTTCTTATCCCTTAAATTGACATTCACACGAGGATCAGCCAAGAGCACCTCCACGGTGGGAGGATGACAAGAGTCGGCCGCCTCTATCAAGGCGGTCCTACCCTCGTTGTCCTGAGCATTGACATCTATTTGAGGGTGCCTAAGCAAAGCCTGTATCTTCTCAATATCATCTGTGTAGCCATGAGCAACCACAAAGATCAAAGGAGTCTGGCCTCTGGAATTTTTCAGATTGACATTGATGTTGGGTTGTTGCAGCACTAGGTTGAACGCCTCGAGTGAGCCCCACTCTGAATGTAGAGCCGTATATCCATACTTGTCTTGCGCATTGACATCCACACGCGGATCCTGTAAAAGTATTTTGATTTTCTCAACTTCATTCAAATCAACACAAGACCTTAAAAGCGTGCCACCATTACCATGTCGGGCATTTAAATCGATTTTGGGATGTCGAAGCAGCATGGGCAATACTTTAGCGCAAGCATAATCTAGAACAGAAATCCCCAGTCTTGCTTTGGCATTGACATCGGCGCCCGCTTTTATCAAAGCTTCGGAAACATCGAGATGGCACTTTCTCACCGCGAGAATCAAGGGTGTATCCTCATACCTGCTGCGAGCCTCTATATTGACACGTTTGGTATCTAAGAGCATCTGGACAATCTGACCAGCAGAATCCTTATGCTCCGATCCAGCAGCAACCATTAAAGGAGTCCAGTTCGCGGTAAAATTTTCCGGAGCATCCACATTCGTTCTCGGATCCTTTATCAGCTCCCGCACAATTTCGACGTGGCCTTCATTGGCAGCCAATCCCAAAACATTTAAAAAAGTCCACGGGTTATAAAAATTAGGGTCGGCTCCCGCCGCCAGCAAGGCCTTCACAATCTCAATATTTCCATCGAAGGTAGCAATATATAATACAGACGCCCTATAGTATCTGTATTGGCGGCTACTAAAATCCACGGTGTTGGAATCAGCCCCCTTACTCAGAGCCGCTTTGACGGCAACCAAATTTCCCTGATAAACCGCATCCACCAACATCCGATCCGCACCTGGGTTGGGAACAGCGGTTTGGCCCACCACAGACTGGATGTGTTTTAACTCATTCTCAAAAGACTGCGAATCCGAAGCGGCTTGA
>JACQJN010000183.1 GCA_016205085.1 Elusimicrobiota bacterium
ATCCTTCATCCTTCATCCTTGGTCTCTGCGATAGAGGTCTCTCCTTTATATAACGCCCAGGTCCTTGGGGGACAGTACTTTTTCAGCGGCGAGAAAGCAAACTTAAGCGGAAACGCCAGCCTATTGGCCGCCCCCGCTTTGAAATTCAGCGAGGATCTGGCCTTGGTACCCAGCTACTACGGATACTACCAGGGAACCAAACAGGTTCTGGACCTGGTGGGAGCCGGGACCCTTTTCCAACAGGTCCAGGGACATCGCTTGGGAGTCAAGGGGGTGTACGCCTACGACGAATTTTGGAAATTCAAGTCCTCCCTGGGATACAAGATAGAGTTGGCCAAGGAAACCAAGGATGAGATTTGGGGAAAGGGACTCTTTGACTATCATAAGCCGGGAGGAGGCCTGGAGGTGGAATATGTGTATGCCGAGCCTTTCTCGTTCCGTCTGGGCCTGGATTCCTACTACCTCTTTTTTCCCAATTATAAATCCCTGGAATCTCAGCAGGCTTTGGATTTCAACGGCCAGCCATTGGCCCGCGAGTTGGTAGGCGATCACATCCTGGATTCCTGGGGGAACATGGCCACCCTGGGAGGTTCTTTACCTTTAGGGAAATTCGGGATTCTGGAAGGCATCTATTTTTTCAACTACCAGAAATATCCCAAACAACACTTGGTCAATGAGGCGGGGGCCTTCACCTCAAGTTTAAGAAAAGACAGGACCCAGTCGGGGCGTTTTTCTTGGAAGTTTCCCTACCGGTGGGGAGCTACCCGCAAAGGGACCTTGGGATTGGGACTCGGAGCCACATTAGTCTCCTCCAACCAAAACAATTATGATGCCACAAATACTCTCTTCATTGCCGACTATTATAACTACAGCGAGTTCAAAATAGAACCTGCCGGGGAGATTTCCTGGACTCCCAGCGAGAAGCAAAAACCGGTGAGTTTGAAACTCAGCATGGCGGGGTACTATCGGCGGTATTCCAGCCGGCCCGCCCAAGGCCCCACGGGAATCTATCTTTCCGAGAAAATCCATCAGATCACCGGCTCCGTGAACCTTTCTCTGCACTATCCCATGGCGCCGCACCTCGGACTGCTTTTTAACTTTCAGTATGCGAAAGCCGGCTCCAATATGGAATTTGAGCAGTTCTATAAATACAATTACTCCGCAGCAAACTATTTATTCGGATTCCATTATGAGTACTAGAATCCTCCGAACCTGTCGGGGAACTCTCCTACTCTTATTTTTCATGAGTTCCCAAGCTTGGAGCCAATCCATGCCCAATGACGGGGTGGGAATCGCCAACATAACCCCTCCCTCCGTCCCCTGTGGAGCCGTGGCCACCACCACTCTCATCTATACGGTCACGGGTGCCACGCTCACCTGGGGAGGATCCATTGCGGTGCATTATCCCAACGACTGGTTCCCTTCTCCTCAGAATTATGATCTCAACGCTTTGGGGGCTTTCAGCCTGTGGACAAGCACATTCACCGGCGTCACCGTTTTAGATCCTGTCGAGTTAAATCCCGCCGATTTAGGCTTCAACTGGGCCCGGCTTAAGATTACCAACAACGGCACCAGCAAACTGGTTCCCGGAGAGAAAGTGTTTTTCAGTTTTAATACCATCCCTAAAAACTACAGCGAAATCTCCCAACAGGTGGTTGAAGTCCGTTCCCAAGGCTCCGCCTCAGGCAGTCTGACACCCTTAAAAAGCGGCCAACCGACCATAAACTTCAACCCCGGTCCCCCCAGCTGGATTGACCATGAATCCTTTGATAATATTGTAGTAAGCTCAGGAGAAGCCTCCTCTCCCATTAAATTGGTGCTTAAGGATGCCTGCGACAAACCCACCCCCGCAGGAACAAATATATTGGTTGGCCTTACCCTACAAGATTTTTTCGGTTTCCCAGATACTAACACCCAATTCTCTTCTGCCACTGTCTTTACATCTCCCTATCTCATCTCTGAAACTACCATTCCCGTCAGCAACGCTTTTTCACCTCCTTCCTATTTTATGACCACAAGCACGGGATTTTTCAATGTAATAGGTTCTTACAATGAGGGATGGGGGGGTGGCCAAACCCCTCGCTATGCTACCGTGGTATCTCCCGCACAACTTAATTTCTCCAATGTTTCAGTTGACACCGGAACCATTGGCACCGCTACCACCGCAACGCTGACCCCAGATGGCTCAGGAGACGGAGATTCCGGATATATCAATTTTATACCCTCCGATTCCACTCTAGCATGGAAAGTGACCATCTCTAAAGATAACTTTGCGACTCTGGTCTTTGAAAGTATCCAGAGCTTGGGTGGAAGCCCAGGACGGACGTTAAATTGGGATGGTCGTGATTTTAACAACCAGGTCGTTCCCAATGCAATCTATACCGTCAAAATCGAGTATCTGAATAGCTCCATACAGGATACTTCCCTTTCCTTTACGGTACAGTCCTCCTCCATTTCCGGGAACATATCTTTGAATGGAACCCCCATCCCGGGAGTGACCATCTCGGTATCGGGAGCTCCCTATGCTTGGGGGAATTACGCCATTTCAGATGATGCGGGCAATTATACATTCTGGGGGCTTCAAAGCGGCGCAGGCTACAATGTCTCGGCCTCCACTTGGCTTCCCAGCGGGCAGTTCATCAGCGAGAAGATAAACAATATCCTGGCGCCGCAATCCGGCGTGGATATTTCCATGACCACATTGGCCATCCTGCGGGTGCACGCGGCGTTAAGCAAACCCGCCCCCTATGACTTTTCAGGAAACGTGGAAGTTAAGGATGCCAATTCATTCCCCAAAGGATACGGCACCCTCCATTTTACAGTGGGCAGATCCACCTCGGACAACGGGGCCTATCCCTTTGATGTCTTCTACAGTAGTTGGACAACCATAGAGGTTCCTCCGGGAAATTATAGCGTGGATGTGGACCTCTTCAACATCGGACTCTCCAGCACGGCCGGCAACATCACTTTGACCACCTCTTCGGTCACGGAATTGGTGTTTAACTTCACCTCATCCAAGAGCGATGTCTACGGTTATGTGTTTTTGCCGTCCACTCAAACTTATGGGACATTGGTGTCGGTGGATGCCCGCAAACAAGGAGACAGTTTCCCTTCTCTATTTGGCGAAGCTTGGATTCCCGGGGAATTTAATTTTGAGGGTCCTAAATCCAGCGGCATTTTCTCCCTGAGAGGAGTGGATGCCGGGACCTGGACCCTGACAACCCGCACATATGGGTTCGCGTCTCAGAGCACCAATGTGGTGGTGGATGGAGCCAATGATTTTGGAAACCCGGTAACGGGAGGAGCCGATTTTTCTCCTTTCGGAGAGGGCGGCGTTATTGTGGGAACCATCACCGTCTTAGGAGACACCTCTCAATTGGGAGGCTCCAATTGTGAGGGCTGCCCTCCATCCGGAATCACCTTATATATCAACGCCTACAATCCGGACACATTCACCAACGGTTTTACCCAGGTGACTTTATCCACCGATACCATCTCAAGCACCGGGACATTCCGGATCGGAGGCCTGGATTCCAACGGAACCTATCATCTCTTCGCTCATTTAGACGGATTCCAGATGAATACCCAGGGGGGACCTCCCACCGCCACAGTGACCAATGGAACCGGCTCGGTAAACCTGACACTGGCTGAATTTTCAGGCCAACTGCAAGGAACTTTTTTGTTGCCATCAGGCAGGACGGACTTCAATCAGGTGAGTCTGGAAGTGTTTGGACCCGAAGTGGAATTTTCCACGAACGATATCACCGCGATAAGTCTTTTCGTCTCCGATGGATCCAGCGCCACGGTGACTTCTCCGAAAATAGGCACGGGGTTCTACACCCTAAAAGCCATGCACCGTCTCGTAGGGACGACGGATATTAAAACAGTCCCCGTGGTGCATGGTAAAACGACATCCCTCATATTGAACTTAAGGAGCAGCACCTTCACGGTTTCAGGCACCGTCTCCTTGAACGGCACACTCTCCATCAACACCACCAGCTACCAGGTTTCCGTGAGTTCCGTTTCAGGATTGGTATCTTATGCGGCACAGGATACGTTCTTTTCTTCCGGAGCCTTTTACGGACTAAACTCCACAACCACGGCCCGGATAGAGCTTATCAACTTAGATATGCAGAGATTCGGTCCGGAAGGTTCGGAAAATACGGGAGGCGGGGCGGGGGATATGCCTGTGTTCGGATTGGGGGAGTTGTATTTTGCCCCCATACAACCGGATGGAACTTATACCATCGCCAATGTTCCTCCAGGACATTACCTCCTAAGAAACCATCCCGATCTGAACGGAAATTCCACGGATGGTTTTGAGATGGCTCCCCTGGAAAAAGTGGTGAACGTGATCAATGCCAATGTGGTGGGGCAGAATTTCGTTTTCGGCAACGGCGTCTCTGTCAGCGGAAACGTCAATCTGCCCGCAGGAATCAATGAGAGCCGGCCCATTGCGATCCAGATGCTTAATTTCAGAGAAGAAGTGATCCAGTCATTATTTTTAAGCTTCAACAATTCCAATTCCGTTTCTTATATCTTTAGAAAGGTGCCGGACGGAGATTATACCCTGATGGTTCGGGATCAAGGATTCCCCGTCAAATACGTGGCCCGACCCAAAACCATCCGAGTGACGGGTGCCGATCTAACCCGACAGGATCTCGCCATGGAAGTAGGAGGCGTCATCAAGGCCCGGATAGCGGTGGAACAAGTCGCTTCCGATGGAACAAGGACCTATGTGGTGGTAGGAAACCGGAATCGGAA
>JACQJN010000012.1 GCA_016205085.1 Elusimicrobiota bacterium
GTCCAGTTTATGGTGGAGCAGGGAGGGCATTTGGGTTTTTCCATATTTCTTCAGCACTTAAAGTATGGGAAATCCATGGATGGGGCCTTGGGGTTGGGTTTTCCCGGCTTATGGTCGAATGTAGCGGCTTTGGAAAAGAGTTGGCTATTATCTAAAGGTTGGTAATGAATAAAGTCATTATCCCCATCGAAGGCGTTCACTGTGCTTCCTGCGTGTCTAAGATCGAGGAGGCATTGAAAAAGCTTCCCGGCATAGAAAAGGCCCAGGTGCATCTTCCCACTCGGACAGCTTCTGTCGTCTATCACGATGGCAAAGTGGAGCCGGACAATATCCGCAGGACTATCGAGGCGTTGGGATATCGGGTGCTGGGAGTTTCCTCCACTCGCGGCACGGCGGAAGGCTTGACCATGGTCAGCTTGGAAGAGGAAAAACACAGGCTGGGAAGGCGTTTCTGGCTGGCTTTGTCTATTACGTTTCTTATTCTTTTTGCCCAACAGCTTTCCCTTTCGCCTTATACGCTATTCTTGTTGGCTACCGTTGTTCAATTCTGGTGCGGGATGCATTTTCATCGCGGATTATGGAAAGGGCTTCGGCATGGGTCCATGGATATGAACACGCTGGTTTCTTTGAGCACATTTGCCGCCTATGGATTTAGCAGTGCGGTGCTCTTTTTTCCTGACTGGGTTCCCCAAACTTCCCGGATGGTCCGTTGGGATGAGGTGGGGATGCTCATCTCTTTCGTCACGCTGGGAAGATATTTGGAGATGAGGTCCCGCTCTCAAACCGGGAGGGCGGTGCAGGATTTAATGAAGATGGCTCCTAAAACGGCCCGTGTGGTGCGCAACGAAAAAGAGGATATGATTCCTATCGAGGAAGTGGAGGTGCAGGATCATATCCTGGTGCGTCCCGGAGAGCAGATCCCCGTGGATGGGATTGTGCTCAAAGGGCATTCCTCCGTGGATGAAGCTCTTTTGACGGGCGAGAGCATGCCGGTGGACAAGTCGCCTGGCAGCCATGTGTATGGGGCGACTCTCAACCGGGTCGGTTTTTTGGAAATAAAGGCCATGCAGGTAGGTGATGAGATGATGCTGGAGAAAATCGTGGAAGCGGTGCGGGAGGCTCAGTCCACGAAGGCGCCCATCCAACGGACGGTGGACAGGGTTTCCGCAGTTTTCATCCCCATCGTTTTATTGGTGGGTTTGGGATCCGCCTGTTTGTGGCTGGCCTTTGGGCCTTCTCCCAAACTGGGGAATGCCCTTTCGGTTTTGATTTCGGTTTTTGTGGTGGCCTGTCCCTGCGCATTGGGCTTGGCGACTCCTTTGGCTTTGGTGGCAGGCTTGGGCAGGGCGGCCAAAGAAGGGGTGTTGGTTAAGAATGCGGATGTCTTAGAGAGGGTGGGCCGGTTGAATGTGATGCTTTTGGATAAGACAGGGACATTGACCCAGGGGGTTCCGGAGGTGGTGGATATTGTTCCCGCGGGAGGGAGCAGTCGGGAGGAGGTGCTTAAATATGCCTTGATCGCGGAATGTGAATCGGAGCATCCTTTGGCTCAAGCCGTTCGTCGCTATGGAGATAAACAGATCATGTTCGTTCTGCGTCCCGATTCCCTGGAGGCTTTTCCGGGGGAGGGAGTGCGGGTGGTGGACAAATCTCAGGAGATATTGTCCGGAAGACTCCCTTGGCTGGAAAAGGAGGGAGTTCATATCCAGGAAACCTTTAAAAGCGCGTTTTTGATGGAGACAGGATCCGTGCTGGGAATTGCCGTGAACAAGAAGTTTTTGGGTGTCATCGTTGTCTCGGATACATTGAGGCCTACGGCCAAAGAAGCGGTTTTGGGCTTAAAGCGCATGGGACTGCATGTGGCTTTATTTTCCGGGGATCATTCTCCATCCGTGGAGCGGGTGGCGCGGGAAGTGGGGATCGATCAATTTTTTGCGGAGGTGATGCCTCAGGATAAAGCGGCGCTCGTGGCGCATTTTCAGGAGCAGGGAAAAAAGGTGGCGATGGTGGGGGATGGATTCAACGATGCTCCGGCCCTTTCCCGTTCGGATATCGGGATTGCCCTGGCTTCGGGAACGGATGTGGCGATAGATTCGGCGGATATCACTTTGATGAGTTCGGATTTAAATTCGATTTTAAAAGCCATAAGGTTCAGCCGTAAAATACGGAATGTCGTCTGGCAGAATCTCTTCTGGGCTTTTATCTATAATATCGTTCTGATCCCTTTGGCGGCGGGTCTTTTTTATCCTTTTACGGGCTGGATTTTGAAGCCTCATTATGCGGGAATGGCGATGGCGTTGAGTTCTTTATCTGTGGTGCTGAATTCTTTGAGATTATCCAAGATGAGGATATGAAATTATGAGAAACGGTTATACGGTGGTTCATGCGAGGTCGGGCAAAGAGGTGGGTCTTCCCGAAATCGAGTCCTGGCCCAATCAGTATCCCAAGTATGAGATAAAAATTGAGATGCCGGAGTTCACGTCTATTTGCCCCAAAACCCATTTGCCTGATTTCGGAAAAGTGACCATCACCTACATGCCGGACAAGGTGTGCCTGGAGCTAAAATCCTTGAAGTACTATATCCTGGCCTATCGGAATATGGGAATATTCTATGAGAATGCCGTCAACCGCATCTTAAAGGATGTGGTGAAATCCTGCAAACCCCTCTGGGCCGTGGTGACGGGAGAATTCAACACCCGGGGTGGGATGCATTCGACAATCACCGCTGGATACCCCAGGAAAGTCCATGTTCTAAAAAATGTACAATAAAAACACATGACGGAGATGTGATGCAAAATACATTTAATCTATGGGTGGGCGGGGCGGCGGGGGACGGCATCGCTTCCTGCGGTGAAACTTTCATCAAGTTGTGCTCCCGCTCCGGTCTGCATGCGTATGCGTATAACTCCTACCAGTCCGTCATTCGGGGCGGACATGTCCTTTTTCAATCCAGCGTGGGTCCGGAAAAGGTGTGGACCCAGTCGGATGACTGCGATATTTTAATCGCGTTAAATCAGGATACCCTGGATCGGGAAACCAAGGATGCGAGAAAGGGAGTCCTTTTCAATTCAGACCGGTTCAAGCTGAACTTAAACGACCTGAAACGGGGAGCCCAGCCTTATGGTTTGCCCATCTCCAAGCTGGCTACAAACGCTTTGATGCAGAATACCGTAGCACTGGGAGCCTTGATGCATTTGGCGGGACTTCCCTTTGAAAAATTGGCTCAGCTTTTGAAGGATGCGTTCAAGAAAAAAGGCGCTCAGGTCCAGGAAGCCAATGTCCTGGCGGCCAAGGCGGGCTATGATTACGCTATCCAGAATTTTCCTGATTCCGGAATCGTATTGCCGACCGACTCTACGCGCCGGTTATTGATGACGGGCAACCAGGCTTTTGCCTTGGGGGCTTTGGCGGCGGGTTGCAAGTTCTACAGCGCCTACCCCATGACGCCGGCTTCCTCCATCATGCATTACTTGGCTCCACGGGCTTCCAAGTACGGCATGGTGTTCAAACAGACGGAAGATGAGATTGCCGCTCTGAATATGGCGATAGGAGCCGGACATGCCGGGGTGCGGGCCATGACGGGAACATCGGGCGGGGGATTTTCTCTCATGACGGAGGCTGTGGGGTTGGCGGCGATGATTGAAGCCCCTGTGGTCATTGTGGAAGTGCAGAGGGGGGGACCTTCCACGGGTCTTCCTACCAAGACGGAACAGGCGGATTTATTTCAGGTATTGGGAGCTTCCCAGGGAGATTATCCCAAAATCGTGATAGCTCCTTTGACTGTGGAAGACGCTTTTTATTCCACGGTGGAGGCTTTCAATTTGGCGGAAAAATATCAGTGTCCCGTGATTATCATGTCGGATTTGCTTCTCTCGGAGCATCAAGAAACTGTAGAGGACCTGAATTTGAATGTTCCTATCGATCGCGGTGTCTGGGCTAAGCCTGTGGGAGAGAATTTTAAGCGTTATTTGGATGCGGACACAGGTGTTTCACCTCGGGCCATTCCGGGGCAAGAGGATTTTGTCTATGTGGCGGGCTCGGACGAGCATAATGAAAAAGGTGAGCTCATCTCGGATGTGGGGACCGATCCTGCGATGCGGATCAAGATGATGAATAAGAGAATGAGAAAGCTGGAATATGCCGCCAAGGATTTAAAACCTCCCATGCTGGAGGGTCCCAAGGATGCGGAACTGACTGTCGTAGGATGGGGGTCCTCCTACAACATGATGCGGCGGATGATGGAGGCTTTTAACAGGAACGGTCAAAACCGCGTCAATATACTGCCGATCCGAACCATTTGGCCTTTTCCTTGGAAAGAAGTCTCGGAGGTTTTATACCGCGCCAGAAAAGTGATGATGATGGAGTGCAATTTTACCTCCCAGATGGCGCGGCTCATCCGACAGGAGACGGGTTTCTTCATCCAGCATAAATGGCTGAAATATGACGGGGAGCCGTTTTATCCAGGCACAACCTATGAGAAGATTGAGGAAGTATTGAAGAATGGCTGAGAAGGTAGAGACGACTCATCTTTTCTGTGTGCCGGAGAGAACGCCTCTTTTGGAGGTGAAACCCCTGGCCGCCGCGGAGTTTAAGTCCGAGACCAAGCCGGATTGGTGTCCCAGTTGCGGGGATTATGGGGTTCTCTCCGGACTTCAGAAAGCCTGCTCCATGCTGGGGTTGCAGCCCAAAGATATTTTGCTTGTGTCAGGGATTGGCTGTTCCTCTAATCTGCCCGGCTTTTTCAAATCCTACGGAGTGCACAGCTTGCATGGAAGGTCTTTGCCTTTGGCGACGGGAGCAAAATTGGCCAATCCGGAGCTGACGGTGATCATCACGGGAGGGGATGGGGACGGCTACGGCATCGGGTTGGGCCACTTTATCCACACCGTGCGGAGAAATCTGGATGTGACCTATATCGTGATGAACAATCAGATTTATGGTTTGACCACCGGTCAGGCTTCTCCCACCACGGAAAAGGGAACCAAGACGAAATCTACTCCAGAGGGCGACATCGAGAACCCCATCAACCCGATGGCTTTGGCATTGGTGTCCGGGGCTACTTTTGTGAGCCGGACATTTTCGGGGGAACCCAACCATATGGCGGATGTAATGGCCAAAGCCATCCAGCACAAGGGATTTTCTCTGGTGGACTGTTTTTCACCGTGTGTCACCTATAATAAGATCAAC
>JACQJN010000147.1 GCA_016205085.1 Elusimicrobiota bacterium
AATCCAGATGCCGCCATCAGAAGCGGTTCAGGATATGATTTTTCTAAGTTTAGGCATGCGCCGCCTGGCCTCCGACATCGGATTCATCCGCCTCATGGAGTATTATGGAACCCCTGAGGAATCCTCCGAAGGACACTCGCATGCAACCGGATACGGGAGCGGAAGCTATCCTGAAATCTATCCCCGCGCCCTGCACATTTTAAGCCTGGACCCTTATTACCGGCGGGTATGTCTTTACGCGGCGGGAGCCTTGGCCTTCAACCTGGACCGTTCCGAAGAAGCCATAAAAATTCTGCAGTACGCCATGCGATGGGACCCTCAAGAATTGAACTACAAGTCCTACTTGGCTGCCATCGGGTATCAAAAAGCCAAGGACCCTGTCAAAGTCGCCGAATTTCTTACCCCGGTAGCCCTTTCCCCGGAATGTCCCAGCATGATCAAACAGCTCGTGGCTTTCCTGAACAAGAAAGCAGGGCGCTTGCAAGAGGCCCTCAAAATATATGAAGATATACTGTTGACGACTCAAGATAGCGGCTACCAGAATCAGGCAGCCCAACAGATAAAATATCTTAGAGAACAGTTAAAAATCGGAGGGAAAAAGAAATGAAACAGATACTACCTTTGCTTGTCCTTCTCGCACTACCCATCACGTTAAACGCCCAAGAAACACCCGGGGCATTGGGAGCCGGGGTGATCCTAGGGGTTCCATTCGGCTTCTCGGCAAAGTACTATATGGATGCCAAAACGGCCTTGGATTTCGCTTTTGGCAATGATTCCGGAGATGTAGCCTTCCACGCGGATCTCTTAGGCCATCTCTCAGATTTGTTCCCAAAACCTAAAAAAGGAAAACTCCCAGCCTATTTTGGCGTCGGTATAAAGTTCAGAGATCAGGATGTTCCCAAGGACAACTTCTTCGGCATTCGGTTCGTAGGAGGATTTTCCTATCTATTCCCCAACCATCCCCTTGAATTCTTCGCGGAGATAGCCCCCATTCTCCGTACCGCTCCCGACCTCGGAAGCAATGTGGATGGAGGCGTCGGGTTGCGGTATTACTTCACCACCCTCAGGGCAAAGAAATAAATCTCCCCTAGTCAAACCAGGAGAGTTGGGGTAGGAGTGCGCTTAAAGCGCCCTTTTACAGGTCGCCGGGGCGGACCGTCTTTCTGCCGTTGGATTTAGCGCGGGAAACCGCTTTTGAGATCAGATCTCGGACTTCCTTGTCCAAGGCCTTGTAGAAATCTCCCGACACATTAGAACCCTTAGCAGCTTTCTTCGTCCCGGATTTTGAGATCAATAGCTCTGCCATAAAACTATTGTACTTACTTTTGTTAAAATAATGCAACACCCGGTGCGCGCAGTGAAAAAATTTCAACCTTTCAAAACTCTTTTGGCCATGGGCTTGTGCGCCTCTTTTCTGCTCATCCTTTACGGCCTATATAAAATTTCCCATCTCCCCCCCGGAACCTTGGGAGATGAATTCCCCACCCGCATCTATGCCGCCCCTTTTGAGATCCGCCCCGAAACACCCCTCTCCCTGGAGGCTTTGGAAAAACGTCTTAAACGCCTGGGCTATAAAAGCGTGGCAGCCTCTCCGGTTATTCCTGGGGAGTATTACAGGGAAACCAATCAATGTGAAATTTATCTTAAAGGGTTCTCTCAGCCCTTTTGGGAAGCTCCAGAACAAAAAATCCAAATTTCCCTGGACCGCAAAGGCAAGCCCGAAATCCCTGGAACCATTTTTCTGGAACCGGAACTCATCGCGGAAATCTCAGGTCCCAAGAAAATACAGAGAGAAGCCGCCACCTATTCTGAAATTCCCGATCATCTGATTCAGGCCGTGATCTCCATAGAGGATCGCCGTTTCTTCGAACACCACGGAGTGGACCTGCGGTCATTCGCGAGAGCCCTCCTGGTCAACCTGATCAAGGGAAAGTTCCTGCAAGGGGGAAGCACCCTCACCCAACAACTGGTCAAGAATATGTTTCTGGTCCCGCAAAAAGCCCTATGGAGAAAATTGGCCGAAACCGTTCTGGCCCTGTACTTGGAAACACGCTACTCCAAACAGGAAATCCTCACCCTGTACCTCAACCAAGTCTACTGGGGGCAAAATGGGCCCGTCAGCATCGCGGGGATAAAAGCCGCTTCCCGTTTTTATTTCAACAAATCCATTCGAAACCTGACCGTCTCCGAATGCGCGCTCTTGGCGGGCCTGCTGCGTTCCCCCTTAAAATACAGTCCTTTCCGAAACGTGGAATCAGCTCTGGCCCGTCGGAACTTCGTCCTAAAGAGTATGTTAAAATGGGGCAATCTTTCTCCTCAGGAATATGAAAAAGCCATCCGCGAACCCCTGAATCTCAATCTATTTCCCGCTCTCCCCACCAGCGGAAAGGCGGACTATTTTATCAGTGAACTGCTAGGAGAGCTGGTGGAGAAATACTCGGAGCAAGTGGTGTTCCGGCATGGACTGACCGTTTTCACCACCTTAGACCCTTTGATCCAGGAGATCGCCCAAAAAGATATATCCCGCCTTGCCACGCAAGGAGCCCTTCTCACCCTAGACCCTTATTCGGGAGCCGTACGGGCATTGGTGGGAGGCCGTGTTTTCTCGGAAAGCCAGTTTAACCGCGCCACCCAAGCCAAACGGCAGCCCGGATCCGCCTTTAAACCTTTTGTGTATGGAGCCGCCCTTCGCGGCCACGATAGAGTCGGAAAACCTTTTACTTTAGCCTACCCCCTACTCGATTCTCCTCAAAAATATCCCACCCCTGAAGGCGATTGGGAACCCAAAAACTTCGATGAGGTATACCACGGCACCGTCACTTTCAGGCAAGCCATCTCCCTTTCTTTTAATTTAGCGACCGTAGACCTAGCGGCCAAAGTCGGCCTGAAACCCATCATCCGCTATGCCAAGGAACTGGGCATCGACAGTCCCTTAAAAGAAGAGTTGGGTTTAGCCCTAGGATCTTCCGAGGTCACGCTTCTGGAACTGGTTGCGGCCTACGCCCCTTTCGCCAACGGGGGCAATAGAATCGAACCCTATCTCATAGAGGGCATTCTGGACATCAAAGGTGCAAGCATGGAAAGGCACACCCCTGAACGAACTCAAGTCCTCAAACCCGGAGAAGCCTATCTGATGACCTCTCTTTTAGAGAGCGTCGTTAAAGAAGGAACCGCGAAATCTCTTAAACTGCTGGGATTCTCCTATCCAGCCGCCGGCAAGACGGGAACCACAAGCAAAGAACAGGATGCATGGTTTGTGGGCTACACCCCTTATCTTTTGACGGGAGTATGGGTGGGAGAAGACCAGCCCAAACCCATCCAAGCCACAGGGGCCACTGCCGCCCTGCCCATCTGGGCCAAGGTGATGATCATAGCCATGCACGGACTCCCTCCACAAGAATTCCAGATGCCGGAGGATGTCTTATCTCTAAAAGTAGATCCCACCACAGGACTCCGAGCGGTCAGCGGCTGTCCTCAGAAAATAAAGGAATTTTTTCTATCAGGGACGGAACCTGCGACCGACTGCAGCCTGCACCCCGCAGGCATCAAAGGCTGGTTCCATCGGCTTTTTTAGTAAAATAAAAGGTACGAACCTCTATGAATAGATCCATTTTGCTGATTGACGATGCGCCGCAGGTGGCGGGAATCATCTCGGCCAAATTAAAAAGGGAAAGCCTGGATGTGGTTTGGAAAAGGGATGCTGATTCCGCTTTGCAATATCTATCGCAAACACACATAAACTTGATTATTTTATCCACCGCGCTTGAGCAGAAAAACGCCTGGAGGTTATTAAAAGAATTAAGACATCTGTACTCAGATATTCCCATTCTGATGTTGCTGGAACAAGAAGAAACACAAGAGCAATCTCGTGCCAAAGCCCTGGGATGTGCCGACTGCATCATCAAACCGTTTAAACCTACCTCCCTTGCCCGAACCGTTAAGTCCATCCTGCAAGTTGATAAGATGATAAGTTAATATCAAATGAAAATCCTTTATATCACCGAGGCCACCGGTTGGACCGGTGGAGCCAATCAAATTTGGCTTACCTCTCAGGAACTGATCAAAAGGGGACACCCCGTTGCCGTGGCCTGCCGCCCGGAGGGAGACCTAGCCCAAAGACTCCAGAAAGCCGGCGTCAAAATCTATCCCCTAAGAATCTTTCAAGATTATGATGTATTCTCCGCCTTCAGATTGTCCCGGATCGCCCATGAGTTTCAAGCTGATCTTCTCCATGCCCATCACCCCCAATCCCATGCCATGGCTCTTTTGGCCAGTTACTTCAGACCCCTGCCCGTCATCGTAACCCGGCGGGTGATTTATCCCATTCCGCGCAACCCTTTCAGCGCTTTCAAGTACCGCTCCCGCAAGATCTCCAAATATGTGGCTGTTTGCCAAGCCGCCACCCAGGAACTGATCCTAGGCGGCGTGGAAAAAGAACGGATCTCCGTCATCCCTAGCGCCGTAGAAATAAATCGCTGGGAATCCGCGCACACACAAAGAAATCACCTCAATGGAAAAAAACCGGCTATCGTAACCATGGTGGGACACTATGCTCCCATCAAAGGACATGAAATTCTCCTGAGGGCGGCCGCAAAAGTGCTGCGGGAAATGCCTCAAACCATATTTCGCCTAGTAGGCAGAGATACCGAAAAATTGCGCGCTTTGGCGCAGGATCTACAAATTGCAAACCAGGTGGAAATTCTAGGAGAACGCTCGGATGTCCCTGAGCTTTTAAGCCAAACACATCTCTACGTGATGCCGTCTCTGATGGAGGGCATAGGCACATCCCTCATAGAAGCCCAGGCTGCCGGAGTTCCTGTCGTGGCTTCCGAAGTGGGAGGCTTGCCGGACGTGGTGGATAAGGATGAAACAGGTGTTTTGGTTCCTCCCGGAAATCCCAAAGCCCTGGCCGAAGCGATTCTAAAACTCTTGACCCATCCCCAAGAAGCGGAAAAAATGGCTCTCAAAGGCTACGAAAAAGTCAAAAGAATGTATTCACTAAAGGTCGTTGTAGATCAGCTCGAAGAGTTGTATAAGAGTGTATTATGACTCATTCTTCAGTAAGCGGGCGGCTGAGATTTGCCGGCTGTAGCGGGCTGTCCGGAAGTCGCGGGGGACCCTATACTTTGCAAAGCAAAGTTAGGGTAGCGACTGAGGCCCAGAGCCCAAATCTTCTTGGAAAGAAGATTTGAGGCGACCTGCGCTGGCAAACTCAGACAGGACCCGCTTACTATTCTAAAATGTCCTCAGTTCCTGTTCTTTTATACCACCACATCGCCCCCGACCGGGAGATTACCCCTCCAGGCTTTGAGAAACAGCTCCGCTGGCTCAAAGAGCAAGGCTTTCATACTCTCTCGCTCAAAGAGCTCTACGACCATTTAAAAGGCGCCTCTCCCGCCGCCGAATGCTCCATCGCCATCACATTTGACGACGGCTATGCCGACAATTGGGTCTATGCCTTCCCTCTGCTTAAAAAATACGGAATGAAAGCTCTTCTATTTATCACCACAGGTTACATTTCTGCCGCTCAAAAACGAAGACCTGACTCAGAAGAAGGAGGAGAGATCAAAGATACCCGCACCGCGGAACGCTCCCCGGAAGGATTTTTGAACTGGGAGGAGGTAAAAACCATGGCGGATTCGGGACTGGTGGAAGTGGGCTCCCACACCCATACCCACAAAGGTTTTCGGGAAAACACCGCCTACGATAATCTGGGAAGAGAGCTTCAACAATCCAAGGAAGAAATCGAAACTCACCTGCAAAGATGGTCCGGCGCTTTGGCTTGGCCTTGGGGAAAATTCGAGGAAAAATGGATTTCCCTATTGCCCCAAACAGGCTATCGGCTGGCGTTTACCACTGTGGTTGGTTCTAACGAACCGGGAAGAGATCCCTTCACTATCCGGCGATTTAAAGTCAAACAGGAAGATATTTCCTGGTTGTCCAAGAGGCTGTGGCTCTACAGAAGGCCTTTCTTAGCCGAAACCTACGGACGATTCTACGGCCTGGATAGAAAATTAAAAGCCCTTCTGCGTCCTGCTGTTTCTCTCCTGAGCATTCTTCTATCTCTTACTTCCTTGGCAGCGGAACCGCTTTTAAACGCACCCTTTTCCGATGTCCTTAAGTCGGGTCGTGAAAAGAGCAAGCCCATCCTGCTTGAATTCTACACTACCTGGTGTCCCCCCTGCATCAAACTGGAAAAAGAGGTGCTCCCGGATCCGGAAGTACAAACTAAACTGGACAAATTCATATTCGCCCGATATGACTCGGAAACCGAAGTGGGCTGGCCTCTGCACCAAAG
>JACQJN010000140.1 GCA_016205085.1 Elusimicrobiota bacterium
CAGGACCAGAGTGATGGTGGAGAGAAGTTTGATCAAGACATGCAGTGAGGGTCCGGCCGTATCTTTTAGGGGATCGCCGACGGTGTCTCCCACCACGGCCGCCTTGTGGGCTCCGGAGCCTTTTCCGCCGTACTGACCCGTCTCGATAAATTTCTTGGCGTTGTCCCAGGCTCCACCACCGTTGTTCATCACTAGGGCCATGAGAATCCCGGTGATGGTTCCGATCATCAGAAGCGCCGCCACCGCTTCGGCGCCGTGGCCTCCCATATGTTTGAAAATGATTCCCACGAGGATGGGCATTCCCACGGCTAGAATCCCCGGCATCACCATTTCCTTGAGGGCTCCCGTGGTGACGATATCCACGCAGCGGGCGTAGTTAGGCTTTGTGGTTCCTTTAAGAATCCCGGGGTTTTCTTTGAATTGAGTTCGAACCTCATTGATGACATAGAAGGCGGCTCGCCCCACGGCGCGGATGGCGAGCGCGCTGAAGAGAAACACAAGCATGGCTCCCAAAAGGCCGCCCACGAATACCTCCACGTTGGCGATGTTGACGCTGTGCATCGCCTTCCCGGTGAGATGGGCGATTTCGTCCAGATAAGCTGAAAAAAGGAGAAAAGCGGCCAGAGCCGCGGAGCCGATGGCGTAGCCTTTCGTCAGGGCCTTGGTGGTGTTGCCCACCGCATCCAAGCGGTCTGTCTTTTTTCTTATCTCCTCGGGCTGCTGACTCATTTCCACGATGCCTCCCGCATTGTCGGTGATGGGTCCGAATGTATCCATCGCCAGAATGTAAGCGCAGGTAGAGAGCATCCCCATGGTGGCGATCGCGGTGCCATAGAGGCCGGCGCTCACTTCCGAGATTCCCGCCGTGTTGGCGATGGCATGCACTCCGCAGAAGTAGGATCCCAGAAGGGCGGCGGCGATCACCAAAACGGGCAGGGCGGTGCATTCTAGGGCGATGGAGAGCCCGCTGATGATGGTGGTGGCGGGGCCCGTCTGGGAGGATTCCGCGATCCATTTGACAGGCCGGTAATGGTATTCGGTGTAATACTGCGTGATATAGACAAAGAGGTAGCTGGTGGCGATCCCGATGAGGCCTGCCGAGAAAAGCCAGAGGTTGTTTTGAAGAAGCATTCGGACGGCGGCGTAAAAACCGAGCATGGCCAAGAGGGTCGTCACAAAATAGCCTCGATTCAGGGCCTTCATGGGGTCTTCGTTCTCGGAGGTTTTGACGGCCATGACTCCTACGATCGAGGCGATGAGTCCAAACGCCCGGGCCACCAGGGGAAATAAGATCCCATGCAGTCCGAATATGGGGTAGAGTCCGACCCCCAGGATCATGGCGCCTATGTTTTCTGCGGCGGTGGATTCAAATAGATCCGCTCCTCTTCCGGCGCAGTCCCCCACGTTGTCTCCGACCAGATCGGCGATCACGGCGGGATTTCGGGGGTCATCTTCCGGGATGCCGGCTTCCACCTTGCCCACCAGATCCGCTCCCACATCCGCCGCTTTGGTGTAGATGCCTCCTCCTAGCTGGGCGAACAGAGCCACGAAACTGGCTCCAAATCCGAACCCGACGATTCTCAAAGGAACAGCGGAGGGGTTAGAAATACCGCCCAGGAACCAAAACAGTCCACCCACTCCTAAGAGGCTCATGGCCACGACGGTAAGTCCGCTGACGGCCCCACCCCTCATCGCGCAGGTCAGGGCTTCATTTAAGCTTCGTGTGACGGCGCTGGCGGTTCGAATATTGGTTCGGATGGAGATATACATTCCTATGAATCCCGCCAGACCGGAACAGACAGCCCCCAGCAGAAAAGAGATCCCTGTCTGCCAGGCCATGGTGGTGTCCTTTCTCCAAAAGGCATACAAGGCATAAAGTGAAACGGCGCAGAGGATGGAGAGGAAAGAAATAGTGGCGTACTGGCGTTTTAAGAAGGCTTCCGCGCCTTCTTTGATGGCGTCTGAAATGGCGCGCATTTTTTCCGAGCCCGTATCCCGTTTGAGAACATCCCAGGCCAGATAAGCGGCGAACAGGAGCGAAGAAATGCTGATGGCCAGCGACAGGAGAAGATAATTCATAGGATAGTCTCCTCTTTTAGAATTTTTGAGCGGGGTCCAGGTGAATCCCGGGCCCCATGCTTGAGGATAGAGTGAGGCTTTTCAGATAGATGCCCTTGGAAGCGGCGGGTTTGACTTTTACCACGGCTTCAATGACCGTCTTTGCGTTTTCCGCCAGGTGGCTTTCCGAAAAAGAGGCTTTGCCGATGATGAGATGTAAAATGCCGTAGTCGTCGGCTTTAAACTCCACTCTTCCTGCTTTAAGTTCCTTGACTGTCCTCGCGATATCGAAAGTAACCGTGCCGCTTTTGGGATTGGGCATCAATCCCTTGGGCCCCAAGGTCTTCCCTAGCTTGGTGACGTCTTTCATGGCATCCGGGGTGGCCACCAGGACGTCGAAATCTAGAAAACCCTTGGAAATTTTTTCGATGAGATCTTCGAATCCGACCACATCGGCTCCGGCGTCGGAGGCCTCTTTTACTTTCTCCCCCTTGGCGATGACGGCCACCCGTTTCGATTTGCCGGTTCCGTGGGGGAGGAGGACGGTCCCGCGAACCTGCTGATCGCTTTGCTTGGGATCTATGCCTAAACGAATGTGCAGCTCCACTGTTTCGTCAAATTTGGCGTTGGCGCCTTTCTTGGCCAGAGTTATTGCTTCTAATAGGGGATATGTTTTCTCCGTCTGAATGTCTTTCTCCAAAGCTTCCAATCTTTTACCCATGATGACGTCTCCTATTCATCCCTCACGATTAACTGCTCACTACATCTATCCCCATGCTGCGGGCGGTTCCTTTGACCATATCCACCGCCGATTGGAGATCCTCCGTGTTTAAATCGGGCATTTTCTGTTTGGCAATCTCTTCCACCTGTTTTGAGCTCACCTGCCCTACTTTTGTTTTTCCCGTCTGTCCGGAAGCTTTTGCCAGCCCGGCCGCTTTTTTCAAAAGGGAGGAGACGGGTGGCATCTTGGTGATAAAAGTAAAGGAGCGGTCTTCGTAAACGGTGATGACGGCGGGGATGGTCATGCCCGCCTCCATCATTTTGGTCCGCTCGTTGAATTGTCGGCAGAATTCCATGATATTGACCCCATGCTGACCCAGGGCCGGGCCGACGGGGGGAGCCGGGTTGGCAGCTCCGGCGGGGATCTGAAGTTTTATTTGTGTTTTGATTTTTTTGGCCATTTATAGTTTCTCCACCTGCAAAAAGTCCAGCTCCACGGGAGTGGGGCGTCCAAAAATGGTCACCATGGCTTTCAGTTTGGCCTTGGGCTCATTGACGTCCTCCACCGTTCCAATAAAGTGCCGGAAGGGTCCGTCCGTGATCCGGACGGTTTCACCTCTTTCAAATTGGACCGCGGGTTTGGGTTTGCCTTCCGCAGAGGTGGTGGTCAGTTCCAGGATGCCTTGGATTTCTTCCTGAGGGAGAGGAGTCGGTTTGGGCTCACCTAAGAAACCGGTGACTCCGGGAATATTTTTGATCAACCAGTAGGTGTCGTTGTCCACCACCATGTCCAGAAGAACATATCCGGGAAAGAACTTCCTTTTTTTGACCACCCGTTTGTTTTTCTTGATCTCCACCACTTCTTCCGTGGGGATAAAGACCTGAAAAACCTTAGATTCTAAGCTTTGAAGCTGAACCTTTTGTTCTAAGGTGGTCTTGACCTTATTCTCATAGCCGGACTGGGTGTGAACCACAAACCAACCTCTTTCCATTACCTTGCTCCTCCTAGAATAGACCCCAGGAATATCGACAGGACAAAATCCACCCCGCTGATATAGAGGGCCATCACCATCACCAGCAGAACTATAACGACGGTTGATCCTATCACTTCCTTGCGGGAGAGCCATGTAGCCTTTTTAAGCTCGGCGTAGGCCTCCCTAAAAAATTGGGAAATATCAGAGGGTGTCATGATAAATGTAAATCGGGGGCGCAAGGATTCGAACCCTGAACTTCGGTTTTGGAGACCGACGTTTTACCGTTGAAACTACACCCCCCAAGCATAAATTTCACTCTTTAGTTTCTTTGTGAGGGGTTTGTTTGCCGCAGGCTTTGCAGAATTTCTTGAGTTCCAGTTTGAAATCCTTTTTCTTGCCCCGGGAAAAATGGTAGTTCCTATTCTTGCACTGGGTGCAGGCCAGAGAGAATGTTATTCGTTCCGCCATTATTCTATAATCTCCGTGACCACACCCGCTCCCACCGTGTGACCCCCCTCCCTGACCGCAAACCGTACCCCCTTCTCCATGGCAATAGGCGTGATCAACCCCACCGACATCTCCGTGTTGTCCCCAGGCATCACCATCTCCACCCCGGCTTTAAGTTCTATAGAACCCGTCACATCCGTGGTCCTGAAATAAAACTGAGGC
>JACQJN010000165.1 GCA_016205085.1 Elusimicrobiota bacterium
ATGGGAAGACCGTGGCAGTCCCAACCGGGCACGTAGGGGGCGACCAAACCCATCATGGCCTGGGACTTGACCACGATATCCTTTAAAATTTTATTGAGGGCGGTGCCGATGTGGATATTCCCATTGGCATAGGGAGGCCCGTCATGCAGAACATAAGTGGGGCGCCCTTTTCTTTTCTCCAACATCTTGTGGTAAATTTTCTGATCCGACCAAAAAGAAAGAATGGCGGGTTCCCGCTTAGGCAGCTCCGCCTTCATGGGAAACTCCGTCCGAGGAAGGTTCACCGTTTTAGAATAATCCGTCTTCGCCTGCTCTTGTTGTGCCATTAGCTCGATACCGACGTGTATTCTTTCAAAGCCTTATTCCAAAGTCCCAGGCTGAGGGATATCATAGCAATCGAGAGCCCGAAGGAAAAGAGAATCCACCCCAAAGACAATTTTCCCAAAAAGGCCTGGGCGGGAAAAGAGGTCATGACCGCGATTGGGATCGCCAGAGTAAGAACCCAGCGTACCGCGGAGGAATAGATATCAATGGGAAACCGGCCCAGAGTCATCAGATCCCTGTAGATCCAAATCGTATTTTCCAATTCCTGAGTCCATACCGCCATGGCCGCCACCGCCACATGGATAGCCAGGGCAATCAAAATCCCATTCAAAACCAGCAAAACATAGAAAAACAGGCTAAAAAAATTCAGATACTCCGGCAGATGGGAAAACGTCATCCCCACCAACGCCAACACGGGAATCAATGTGAAAAAATCCAGAAAATCCACCGTGCCGCAAGCCATCCGGAAAAGCGGGCTGGCCGGCTGGACGAGAAAAAAATCCAGGTCTCCCTCCATGACGATCCGCCGAGCGGCATAGATGCCTCTAAAAAAAAGCTGGGCTACGATATCCACCAAATTAAATGTCAGGAAAAAGAGGACTGTCTGAGCCAAGGAATAACCCTTCAAGCTTTTAGTGTGTTGGAATATAGCCACGATAAAAATAAAAAAGAAAAAAAGCCGTATGAGCTTTCCTAAAAGATAGCCCACCGAAGAGAGCCACGTGGAAAACTGGGTCAGCAAACTCGCCACCGCGATCCTCCACCACACCCTAAAATACTTTTTCATCCGCCTTCCGCCATGTACACCCTCAACCCCTTCCTCCACACACCCGCCGCCACCCATCCCAAGATCACCATCCAAACCCCCTGCATCATAAACCCATGCAGGATGGAACTTAAAGGCAGTTTTTCCAGATAGATGCTCAAGGGAAAATAGATCAGATACGGAAAGGGAAGAACATGCAGCCACCCCTGGACATATGGAGGCAATACATCCAGCGGAAAGAACACCCCCGCGGTAAACTGTAGCAGAAGCTCAAAACAGAAAAGAGGACCGGCCGACTCGGAGGTCCAGAAAGCCAAGGAGCTGACCAGGAATGCCAGAAAAAAATACATGAAAAAAGCTCCCCAGACTGCGACAAAAAAGAAAAATACGGACCGCCAAGAGCCTGGGAAATAAACCGTGGCTCTCAAACACCACAACAGGAGAAAAACTTCCAGCAGGGCCGAGCCTAAAAATACCACCTTCTGAGAAAAGTCCCTGGCCAAACAAAATCCAAAATACCGGATAGGGCGCAGGAGATAGCTGGAGATGCGCCCCGAAGATATCTCCCCCACCATATCCCAGGCGTGCGTGGAGAGGACAAAGGCGCGGAGCAGATTCATGCACAAAACATAGCTGAGCATCTGAGTTCTGGAGTATCCCAAAAAGCTATCCTGGTTTTGCATGAGAGCCGACCAAAGAAAGTAGAGGCTAAGTAATAGGGCGACGGACCGAACGCGGTCCATCAGCAAGGAAGCTCGGTGCTGCATCGCCTGCTGCAGACTCAAACTAAATACGTAAAAGTACTTTTTCATTCCTGTAACTTTCGAGCTGGACAGGTCCTGCTTGGATCACTTTTCTAAAGTCCTAGTAAATATTCTTCTCACCACATCATCCAAAGGAGTCTCCGTGATGGTGAGATCTACCACGGGAAACTGGGACAAAAGACGGCTGGCGACGGAAGAAACCTCTTTCCTCGGAATCTCCAAAACCATCCTACTTCCTCCATTGGACACTATTTTTCCCAAAGCAGCGACGCGCTCTGTGTCCACAACCGATTGAAAATCCACCGTCATCAATTTATGAGGGGCATACCGCTCCACTACCCTGTTCAACTCTCCATCATAAAGCATCTGTCCTCTCTCAATAATAATTACCCGATCGCACAGTGCCACCACATCGTCCATATTGTGGCTGGTCAAAAGAATAGTAGCCCGATACCTTTGATTGTACTCCCGGATAAATTGGCGCATTTTCTTCTGCATCACCACATCCAATCCCAACGTCGGTTCGTCCAAGAGAAGCAAGGAGGGACGGTGCAGAAGCGCCGCACAAAGTTCCGCCTTCATCCTCTGGCCGAGTGAAAGCCGCTTCACCGGAATATCCAGACACTCCTGGAGCTCCAAGACTTCCACCAACTCGGACAAAGTCTCCTGGTACTCCGAATCCCCCAGCTCAAAAATCTCCTTATTGAGCTTCAATGTCTCCTGGGCGGGGATCTCCCACCACAACTGGGACCGCTGTCCCATGACCAGAGAAATCTGTTTTAAAAATTGGATCCGGCGCTGATGTGGAGTAAATCCTAAAACCTGAACCTGTCCTGAGGTAGGGTGAAGAAGCCCTGAAAGCATCTTCAGCGTGGTGGTCTTTCCGGCGCCGTTGGCTCCCAAAAATCCCACCAACTCCCCCTTCTGGATGGAAAAACTTAGCTCCTTGACCGCCCAAATCTCGCGGAATTTTCTGAAAAAAAGAGAAGACAACGCTCCCCGAAGGCCGGGGGATTTTTCGGGCACCCGAAAGACTTTTGCAAGATTTTTTACTTCGATAGTAGAACTCATCTACTCACTGAGTAAATGGCGAGAAATGATGAGTTCCTGAATTTGGGAAGAGCCTTCTCCGATCTGATAGAGTTTGGAATCTCGAAACGCCTTCTGAACAGGACAGTCGAACGTGCCTCCATACTCCCCGAACAAATCCAGAACCTGGGTGGTGGCCTTCATCACCAGCTCCCCGCTGAAGAGTTTCGACATGGAAGCCTCCTTGGAATAAGGTTTCCCCTGATCCAGAAGCGTGGCTGACTTCAACATCAAAAGCCGGGCCGCCTCTATTTCGGTGGCCAAATCCGCCAAAAGCTTCTGGGCTGCCGTCAGACCCGGGGAATCTCCGCTGATTTTAAACTGCTTTTTTCTTTCCTTTACCCAACGGATACCTTCTTCCACAACTCCTCGAGACATCCCGATGGAAATCCCCGAAATACCCACCCGGCCCGCATCCAAAATATTCATGGCGTCGATAAACGCCCTGCCGGGCCTGCCCAAAAGATTCTCCTTGGGAATTTTCAAATTTACCAAATGAAGCTGAGCCGTGTCGGAAGCCCTCAAACCCATTTTCTTCTCTTTCTTGCCCACGGACAACCCCGGCATCCCCTTTTCAGCGATAAAAGCGGAAATGGAACGGCTATTCATCGCCTCCGAGGTGTGGGCAAAAAGGACATAAATTCCGGCCACGCTTCCCTGAGTGGTGAATGTTTTGGAGCCATTGAGCACCCAGTGGCCGTTCTCCTGCCGGGCGCGGGTTTTGATCCCGGAGGCATCGGAGCCCGCCCCCGGCTCGGTGAGCCCCCAAGCGCCCAAAACTTCTCCCTTCGCTAATTTGGGAATATATTTTTTCTTCTGCTGCTCATTCCCGGCCAGGAATATATGGCTGGAGCAGAGGGAATTATGGGCCTCCACCGTCAACGCCACGGAAGAGTCGGCCCTTCCCAGCTCCTCTAAAATAAGGCAGTAGCTCACCATGTCCAGCCCCAAACCGCCGTACTTCTTAGGGAATAGTATCCCCAAAAGCCCCAATTTCTTGAGCCCCTCCACCACCTCCCAAGGAAACTCCTCTTTCAAATCATATCCGCGCGCGCGAGGGGCCACCTCTTTAGCGCAGAATTCCCGAACCTTCAGCTGGATTTCCTTTTGTCGGGGCGTCAACTCGAAATTCATTAGTGTTGCCAATGATGAATTGGCAACACCTATTCTATCATTTTTAAAAAATGCTCCTCAAAACTCGACCTTTCCCACTTTTTTTGGCTCTATATGTCTCCTGGTGTAATATGTCCATTTCGGGACAGGTGGGTCCTGACTGAGTTTGCCAGCGCGGGTCGCCTCAAATCTTCTTTCCAAGAAGATTCGGGCTTCGGACCTCAGTCGCTACCCAACTTTTGCTTCGCAAAAGATGGGGTACCCCGCGACTTCCGGACGTCCCGCTACAGC
>JACQJN010000166.1 GCA_016205085.1 Elusimicrobiota bacterium
GATATAGGCTGTTCTAGCTTCTTCGGTCCATTTAAGTTTCATTCCGTCAAATGTGGTTTCTTCCGTCAGGCCGCCTTCTTTTTGAGCCAAGGCTTCCACGTCCTGAGGTTGGATGGGCTCAAAGCGCTCTCCAGGAGCGCGGCAGACGGTGCAGACGACGGGCTTTGTCCCACGGGTGACCTTGCCGCAGATGGAACATATGTAGACAGGTCCGAGGTCCGAGGTCCGAGGTCCGAGGTCTGAAGAAATCTTTTCTTGAGCTACCTGGAAGGCGAGGGATTCCATGTGTTTGGCGGTTTTGGGCATGAATATTTCCATGCAGGCGTCTATGATGGAGTTGGTGATGATGGAATGGCCTCTTTCCATGGCATAGCGGTGAACCGCCGTCCGAGCGATTTTGCGAACCTGCTCCGGGACTTTTTCAAATCTTTTTTTGGCCTCTTCGGTCCAGATCATGGAGGCGTCCGCCTTGACGTCGATGGGAGGCACAAATTTTTGGGAAATCAACAACACATTGCAGGACACAAGCCGAAGTATATTTTCCGCATTGGAGCCTATATCCATGTCTTCCACGGAGTGTACTCCGATTCGTCCCGAAATCAGGAGAAACGGTTTTTGAGACTCCGCGAACTGGTATACCTTCTCAAAAGCCTTTCCATCTTTTAAATTCGCCTTAAAAGAGACACCCACTTGTTTGGCCATTTCAGCAGCCACTTCCAAATGCGACTGGTAAATCTTCGCCAGACCGGTGTCAATTATATCCTCATGCAGCTGTTCCTGTTCTTTGAAACGGAATATCTTGGATGCTTTTTCTGAAAGAACATCCACGATCCCGTTGAATACGGTATAGTGAAGATAGGGATCGTAGACGGCGATGGCTTCTACCGATCGGCCGATTTTTTGTGCCAAATTCAACGCCACCTTCACTCCGGCAAAGGCTTGAGGGCTTCCATCCACCGCCACCAGAATTGGGCCAGTCTGCTCGGATAAAGGACGAGTATCCTTCAAAACCAATGTATCTTTGCGGCTTCTGCGCATGACGCGCTCACAGACGGAGCCCAGTTGGCTGTGTTTGACGGCTCCTGTTCCCAGAGCCCCCAGGATCACCAAGTCGGAATCGATCTCTTGGATTTCCTGTATGATCACCTGCCAGTTTTTTCCATCCTGCATCCTTTTCTCAAATGGAACCTGGGCTTCTCTGCATTTTTTTTCCAGGAGTTCCAGATAAGAATCGGAGATGAGCTGGAGTCCCATGGTAATCAGAGAATCATGGATCTTGCGCTGTTTCTCCAGCTCCTTTTCTTCTTGATACTCTTCGGGCAGGGTGAACTCCATTTGTTTAAAGCGAACGTCATGGAGTTTGGCGGCATAGGCGTGGGAACCCGTGATCTTGGCGCCGAAGGCCTTGGCTAAATCTATGGCTAGATCAATAGCCCGGTTGGAGTGTTCCGAGTTGTCAACGGGGATATAGATATGTTTGTACATGAGATTGCAGAATATAGAATATACTTAAATTTGCGCGTGCTTGGCAACTAAACGAAATATCCCATGGACTTGGCCTTCCCAACCGCAGAAGACAACAATATCGCCTTCCTTTTCCCACAAGGCGGCTGTTTTTAGGAATACATCCGGAATTTCCAGGTGGTTGTCACGCATAAACTCCATCGATCCAAGCAGGATGGCTTTGTTTTGTGTGATTCCTCCTACCCCACAACCCGGGAAGTTTTTGAAATTCTGCGCTGGTTGCAAGGGGCATTGATTGTTTTTGGCGACTTTTAGAATGGCCTTGGCTATGGGGTGATCGGAGTGCGTTTCCAGAGAGGCGGCAAGCGTTAAGAATTCTTTTTCAGAGACAGGACTGACGGGCAGGATTTGAAAGGATTTGAGGATCAATGGTACAGCATCCAGTAGACGACAACCCCTGTTACGGAAACATAAAGCCACAAAGGCAGGGTGATGCGGGCGATGCGCGTATGCTGCTCAAAAGCCTTTTTAGAAGCTAGGTAGAGTGTTCTCAGAGCTAGGGGGACGATGGCTACCGCCAGGATGGAGTGAGTGGTAAGGATGAAGAAGTAGATGGGGCGGCTCCAGCCCATTCCCGTAAAACGAACCGAGCCCACTTGGGAGTGGTAAAATAAATAGGAAATGAGAAAAAGGATGGAGGTCAGGAAGGCGATTCCCATGCAGAGGGTATGGGCAGCTATTTTTCTTTGCCGGATAAGAACGTATCCCGTGAGCAGGAAAAAAGCGCTGGCGCCGTTGAGGCAGGCGTTGAGTGTGGGGAGTGTGGAGATTAACGGCACAGAGTGAGAACTATCAAAAGGGCCGGGTTGTAGAAGATGGAAGTTAAAAAAAGAGTTTTGGCTGAGTCTTTGGACGGGGAGAAGTAGAATCGGAAAGCTGCGAGAAGAAAAAGGGAACTTAAAATAAATGCTCCATACGTATAAAAGTTTTTGGTCATTCCCAGGGGGATCGGCAATAAGCTTGCTACCACTAGAGCCAGGCTTAAAATGAGGGCTTGTTTCGATGTCCGGGTACCGTTTTCATCATGGGGGGGGAGCATATGGATTCCGGCGGATTGGTAATCCTCCCGATACATCCAACCGAGGGCCAGGAGGTGGGGAAATTGCCACAAGAACAGGATCAAGAACAGGGTGAAAGCTTCCCATCCCAGGGAACCCTGTGCCGCAGTCCATCCAATCAAGGGAGGTATGGCTCCGCTGACGGCTCCCACGGCGCTGCAGAAAGGAGTTTTTAGTTTCAAGGGAGTGTACACCAGGAGGTACAAAGTCAGGCTGATGGCTGCCAGGAAGCCCGCGGGAGGGTAAGTTGTGGCCGATAAATGGACCAGTCCGGCCGCGGAGAGGACGATTCCCAGGATAAATGCCTCCTGAGGGAGAACTCGTCCCGCAGGGAGGGGCCGGTTGCGGGTACGATGCATGATGGAGTCCGATTCAACCTCCAGCAACATGTTCAATACGCCTGCTCCCGCGGAGACGAGGGCTGTCCCCAGCAGGGTATGGATCAGGAGCGGCCAATCCGGGGGGATATTGGGTTGCTTGGCCAGCAAAAAACCCGCCAGCGTGGTGATGAGAACTGCCAGTGTGATTCCGGGCTTGGTGAGCTCCATGTAGGACGTGAGACGTGAAGAGTGAGGAGAGAAGAGTGAAGAGTGAGGAGCGAGGAGTGAGGA
>JACQJN010000142.1 GCA_016205085.1 Elusimicrobiota bacterium
CTGGATTTCAAGGAAACCCAAAACTCAAGTCCATCCTCCGTGACCTTCACTCGTTCGGGAATCTCTCCGTGGGAGACGCGCACCTCCGAAGGGAGTCCCTCCAGGAGCCGCATGTCATGATCATTCTTAAGCCATATTCCACGGGGAGAAAGCAGCTGGATCAGATCCGATTGAATCTGATCCCAGCATTTTTCGATTCCGGCGGAAAGAATCTGGACCACCAAAAATTCCCCATACTTATCAATCACAAGTCCCGGCAAGCCGTCCGATTCTCCAAAACAGAGTCTAAAAAATTCTTCTCCCGGACAAATCTGACGGCGGTATTGCATAGCCTCGGAGAGTTTTCGTCTGAAGAAATCCGAAGGAAGATGTTCCGCACCCCTCTCCAAAATACGGACCGCGATAAGGCTTTTGGGATTATAAAAACCCACCCCCAGATTCTGGCCGGCAGAGGCTTTTACCACGCACAAACTGCCCAGCTCTAAGTCCCTCTGGGGAAGAATAGATTGGATCTCATTCGAAAAAACCCAGAGGTGTCCGCCTAAAACACGCTTTTCTTCCCTGGGTTTTAAAGTGATCTGAGGCAACGTCATTATACCAGGATGGCTTCGATGGGGTCCCCGACCCGAACCCCGAACATCTCGGCAAAACTGCCGTTGCGCACCGAAAGTTCCACGAAATGGAAAGATCCGATCAGGGCCAACGCCTCCCCTTCCTTCACCGAAGAATACGCGGGCTTTAGACCCGCCACCATACGCCCCTTGAGATAAAAAACGGTATTGAGAGCCACATGCCGATCCGTTAAATTGGTGATCACATTGCCGAATCTGTCCACACCGATCACCCTTCCCGAAGCCCGGTTTAAGACCTGTTTCGGCTCTGGAAATGGAACCCTCTTATAATCCTTTTGAAGCGGACCCAAGGCTTTGGGTGAGAGCCCCTTAAGCAAAGCCCCCGCCACGGGAGAAAAAATATCCCTCCCATGAAAAGTGGAACTGATCGGGTGAATAAAAAGTTTCTGGTTTTCCACCTGGCGAACCTCCTCAAATTTTTCCTGAGGAGAGGCCACCTCCACCCAGCTTAAAATGCCGTTGTCCGGAGCCAAGAATTGATATTGTTTCGATCTGGCCCAGATGATCTTTCTATCAGAACCGACCCCGGGATCCACCACCACCATAAATAAAGATCTGCCGGGGAAATAGGAAAAGCTCACCATCAAATAGAATGCCGCCGTGGAGATATCCTGAGGTGGAATCTGGTGCGTGAGATCCAACAACAGGGCTTGGGAACACTGGGAACGGATGATTCCCTTCATAATCCCCACGAAAGGATCTTTCAATCCGAAATCCGTCATCAGAACCACACAGCTCGGTTTTATAGAATCCCTCCTCGTTTCAGGATCTCTCGGATAGGGGGCTGCATCTGTTTTAAATCAAAGCAAGCTTTCACTCCCTGAACCCCCAGAACCTTTCTAACCACCGGGTCCTTCAAAATCTGCGGCATAAAATCCTGGTCCTTCTGCCAAGCCCGCATGGCATGCTTTTGAACCAACTCATAGGCCTTGAAGCGAGCCAGTCCCTTATCCACTAAAGCCAAAAGCACTTTTTGAGAAAACACCAACCCTCTCAGGGCGTTCAAATTCTTACCCATCCTGTCTTTATGGACTTTCAGACCTTTGAGAACCATCAAAAATCGATGCAGCATAAAATCCAGAAGGATGGTGGCATCCGGAAAAAATACCCTTTCCACGGAAGAGTGGCTGATATCCCTCTCATGCCACAACACCATATTCTCCATGGTCCCGGCTTGAAAGCTCCGCAGCATGCGAGCTAAACCGCAGAGATTTTCACAAAGAACCGGATTGCGTTTGTGAGGCATGGCGCTGGAACCTTTCTGTTTTTCCCCGAAAGGCTCCTCCACTTCCAAAACCTCCGTCTTCTGAAGATGCCGGATCTCCGTCGCGAACCGTTCGATCGCGCCAGCCGATAGAACCAGCGCATTAAAATATTCCGCATGACGATCCCGGGGAATCACCTGGGTGGCGACAGGTTCGGGAAGGAGACCCAACTGCTCACAAACCCTCGCCTCCAAATGAGGTCCCACCTGAGTAAATGTTCCCACCGCGCCTGAAAACTTACCATACCGAATGACCTCACGAACGGACTTAAGGCGTTCTATATTCCTTAAAATTTCGGCATGCCAACCCGCCAGCTTGGCCCCGAAGGTGATGGGTTCCGCATGGATCCCGTGAGTACGCCCCACCATCCAGGTGAACTGATGCTGTTTAGCCAAACCCACAACCGCCGCAGATACCTCTTTCCATCCCTCCAACAGAATATCCGCCGCTTGCAGGAGCTGGAGCGAAAGGGTTGTGTCCAACAAATCATTGGAAGTAAGTCCATAATGGAGATAGCGGGAAAGCGTCGGCGCCTGGGACTGTATCTTTTGTGAGAGCGCTTCCAATATACCCAACACCTCATGCCGGCTCTGGGCTTCGAGTTTCTGAACCTCCCGCACGGACAACTTATGGATGCAGCGCTCAAGCACCTCCAACTCGGAAGAGGGGATCTGTTTTTCTTCCGCCAAAACCTTCAAATAAACGAACTCCACCTCTAAAAGTTTACGAAGCCTGTGATCCTCGGACCATACCCCCGCCATTTCGGGTCTGGAGTAACGCTCGATCATCCCACCACCTCTCTGCTGGCCACAGGCCAGCCAAAACAATAAAACGATTTGCTACAGCAAATCGAGAGAGGTGGTGGGATCATCGCGCCACCCTCCCCGCCGAAACCGTCAGCGGCACCGGCAAACCATCTTCCTCATCATTAATTCTTTTCTGAAATATCCAAAAACCACGCGCCGCCACCACCCCCAATCCTCCCAGCAAGACCCATACCCTCCAAGGCTGATGAGAACTGAACATTTGCAATCCCAACCCACCCATCAAAGGACCCAGAGCCCATCCCAATTGATGGGCCAGTCCCTGCATCCCCAAATACCTTCCCCGACTCTTGGAGGAAGATAGATTCGCCGTCAAAGCGGATAAAGAAGGGGATACCGCCATTTCCCCCATGGTGATCAAACCCACCACCAATGCCAAATGCAAAAAAGTGGTTGAAAAACCGACCCCTCCAAAACCTACGGCATAAATCATGCTGCCCAAAGCTAGGGCATGGGTCAGCCGCCATTTTTTGAGCAGATGCGTCGTCACCCCATATTGAAAACAAGCCACCAAAAATCCATTGAGCGAAAAAAGCAGGCCAATCTGTCCCTCCGACAGATGCACGAATTCACGCGCGTAGATCGAGAACGGGGTCACCAACTGGCCCATCACCACACCCAGAACCAGAACGTAAGTCAAATAAGACAAAAAACGGCTATCTTTTGTGATCATGGCCATCTCACCCATGTTCCAGCCGGGTCCCGATTCTGTTGGTGGCTGGGATTTAAAAGGCTCGGACACACCCACCAGAATCCCTATCCAACAAATAAAGATACAAAGAGCCGTCAGAAGAAATAATAGCGTATAGGAACTCTCCGCCAGGAATCCTCCCAAGGCAGGGCCCAGGGCCCACCCCAGATTATGAGCTGTCCTTAAAAAACTATAAGCCCGCACCCTCTCTACGCTCGGAAAAAGATCGGCAACCCATCCTCGGGCGGCCGGATCGAAAAAATGAGCCACAAAACTCCTCAGAATATGGATCCCCACCAGCAAAGCCACGGGGGCCGCTCTCCAGATGGCAATTACCATGAAAAGCGTCACCAAAAAACTCAGAAACAAAGCCCAGCTCATGACTTTCCTTCTCCCCCAATGATCGGATAATTCCCCTCCGATTCCAGCCGCCAAGGCGGCGGCCACCAAACTCAGCGCCAAAAAAAACCCCACCCAGCCCACGGACATCCCGCGATGGAGATGAAGATAGAGGGCAAAAAAAGGAAAGGAAACGGCATAGCCGCTGATCAATACCATATAACAGAAGAAAAGCGGCCAAAGTTTTCTCATTCTAAAGGCGGAATCATACCTCCCGGAGAAAGAACCGGAACTCCCTGGGAACAGAGGGCGCAATGATCGGGGGGAAAAACCTGCAGGGGATAGGAAATGAGCGCTCTCACCGGGACCGTCAAAGGCAAAGGCGCCGTGGAACGATCCACAATAGCCGACACCCCCACCACCTTGGCCCTATAATTCTGAGCCAGGTTCACCACTTCGCTGGTGGAACGCCCCGTCGTCAGCACATCTTCCACCACCAAAATCTTTTCCTCTCCTTCCAGCCTAAAATCACGCTTCAAGACCATGACCCCGTTGACCCTTTCGGTGAAAATGGCCCTGGCCTTTTTGACGCGGGCCACTTCCTGGCCGATGACGATCGCTCCCATCGCCGGAGAAATCACTACGTCAACATCCTGAGGAAATTTAGACACCATGGACTTCGCTATCTTGTTAGCCAGATGCGGATACTGCAATACCAATGCCGTCTGCACATAGGTTTGGCTATGGAATCCCGACGGAAGCCGAAAATGCCCATTTAAAATAGCCCCATGTTCCTGGAGCAACCCCACCACGTCCAATTTACTCAATCTGTTCATTGATTTTTCTCCTCATTTAGATCCCGCGCTTGAGGCCCTCCTGGATCACCTTTTCCACGGCCCCTTCCTCCACCTTTCTAAAATCCGGTTTGATGACAGGCTGAGCCATGGGCCCATCCACAAAAAATCCTATCGTGGGCCTTCCTTTCACATCGGTAAGTGTTTCAGGATAGCTGCCCAGCTTGGAAGCCTTGTTGACCCGGGTCAGCACATGCAACTGAAGTTTTTCCGAAACCCAATCCACCTCTCCCGAAGACACGGCCGACACATCCGGAGAATCCACAAAAAAATTCCGCACCAACATGGTCCCCGAATGAAAAACATATTCCCCATGAATCTTGTCATAGGGAAGATCCAACTCATTGGATATTTTCAGCACCCCCATGCGATTGAGCTTCTCCACCGCCATAAACGGCAGAAAAATCCCTCTTAAAATTTTTTCCTGTCCCATCAGATGCGGGATATCCCGCACAATGCCTGGCCCCCAATCCACCCGGACAATCCCATCCAACTTCCTTAAGCCCGGAGACACACCCCTCAAATCCCAAACCGCCTTAAAATGATCTCCCGTGAAATAGGGATGGGTTACATTCTTCACCTCCAGACGGCCCAATAAATAGGGCAGTTCTTTGGGCAGGGATCGCTTAAAATTTTTCAGCCACCACAGCTTCTCCTTGGGCTTAAGCCGAACCAGCGGTACCTCCGGAGCGCCGTTCATGGAAGCCGCGCTGAGACGAGAAATCAGCTTTACCGTCCTGTCCAAATCCAACTTGCCCAAAGAAACATTTAATTCTACGCGCTTCTGAGAAGAGGAAAAGGATTTGACGGTGAGCCCCACTTTGAGCGGAGAATCATTCCAAACCCCGGTCACCTCCGGAAAACTAAGGGTGTCATTGGCATAAGAACCCACCGCAGTCAGATGGGAGACCCTCTGATTCGGGAAACGAACATCCCCGTGAGAAATTCTCCAAGAGGCCTCTCTAAAATTGTCGGAGCCCGAAAAAACAAGATCCACCCCGGAAGCCTGATACTCCCCCAGAACCCCCCTTCCCTGCGACAACGAGAAGAAAAATTTCTGAAGATTTAAATCCATCAGCGGGCCTACCAATCTCAACCGACACTGCGACCGTCCCCCCAAACGATGGGAAACAAGCCCCTTCCACACTCCCGTCAAATCCTGCAAGGGGAATAAATTGCTTTGGAGATTGACCTGTATCGTGGCTGGAACGGAAGAAACGTCCAGAACGCCCATCGTCATCACCTGAAGCTCTTTCATCTTCAAAGAACCGGAAAACTGAAGTCTGGGCAAATCCGCCAGATCGGTCTTTACGTGCCACAGGATTGGAGGCAGGCTCATTCCGGGAGGAACTCCCAGATAGGCAGCCAAATCCTGGGATCCGAAAGCGGGAAAAGCCAATTCCAGATCGATCTGAGGTTTTATAAATTTTTTTACCGAGAAGTGGGCCTCCAGATACTTATCCTCTACCGTGGCCCGAAGCTCTCCTTCCCTCAAAGCGGCCTGCTCCCAATTAAGCCCGGCCAGATCCAGCCAACCCTCCAGCGCAAAACGGGCATGCACCCTGCGGCCCAAAATATTATTTTTGGAAATAAGCGACATCTCGAAAGGGAATTCTCCCCACAAACTGAATCCCGTCACTCGTAGATTAAATCCCGTCACCTCATGCGTTAAATTCCGGGCCACATCTTCGTAAAGGAGGGTTCCATCCCGAACCGTAGCACGATGCACGGTAAGAGCCATCAGAGGAATCCCGGAACCGCCCGTATTGGATAGTGCCGCGATGTCCGAAAAATTCCAGGTTCCGTCTCTCCTTCGGACAATCTCAATGCGGGGAGAAATCAAGGCCAATTCACTCAAAATGACCTTTTTGCGAATCAACGGCAGGAGCTTCACCTTCGCCGTTGAAAATTCGCTGGAAATGAAATTGCGTCCAGGAAAGTCGGGGGCCTCCAATATCTTCAATCCACGCACACGTACCCCCCGAAAAAAGATGACGGCCACCGAATCGATCTGGACCGGCCTTTTAAAAACCTGCTGCATCTGGTCGGTCAGGACTGTTTTTAGGTGCTCAGGAGTGAACATGACCTTCAACGTCACGGCGGTCGCCAACATCCCCACCGCAACCAATAGAAGCAAAAAAACAAAGAGCCGCAGGAATATTTTTCCTACGCGCCGAACAGCCTTTTTTAACCCTGAGCGAAGTCGCATTATTGCGTGCCTGTGCGCGTATTGTATCAAATAAGAGTCGAAAGAACCCAGGCCGACCCGACAGGGATCCAGAGATTATCGTCGAAAGGAAGGGGGGAAAGCTCCAATAACATGGCCGTCAAACTTCCGATCCACAAAGCCGCCGCAGGCAAATCCAAGGCCACCCCTGTTCCCAGGCAAAAAATCAAACAGGCCAGGCACCCCGAAACGCTTTTTCTTCTGCCGCCTAACTGAAAGATCCCCCATCCCCAAATCTTTCCCACCAAAGCCGCGGCCGCATCCCCAAATGAAAGAAAAAGAAAAGCGGTCTCGGTTGCCAGGCGGTTCTGGCCGAATAGAAAAATAGTGACCCAACATCCCAAAGAGGTGTAAAAGATGGCACTGGGCCCCGTCTCTTCCTCCCGCCGATGAAACGATCGAAAGGGAGCCAACAAACGGCGATTGAACGCGGGAAAAGCCAGCCTTACAAATTCCATAAGCGTCACAAAGATCACCCAAATACCCAGCAGGAAAAGACTCTCCCCAAGATCCCAATGCAGATAAATGCCCAAATATACCAGGGTCAACAGGTGGAAGGCTTTACGCTTTATTTCCCGAGACAAATCGGCGGCCATAATCCCATGCCCAGCCCCAAAAATACGCGGTCCCGGTGCCCCATTCACCCAAAACGGATCTGAGAGAAATGCTGTGGGAGAAAAAAAGTTTCAGCGCCAAGCTTAGAATCAAGCAATTTGCCAGCACAATCACCACCAAGGAGAAAAAAATACCTCCCGCCTTGGTGATGTCCGGCTGTTTTTGAGACCACAAGGCGTCGATAGTCAAGACGAGATGAAACGCCAAACTAAATCCCACTAAGCCGACGAAGAAGGACCGGGAGGGGCTCAAATCCCAAAACCAGCTGGCCCCATACAGAACCAGAGTGATCAGGAGCGTGTAGAGTGGGATGCAATAAGGAGCCAAGGCCACGAAGGCGTTCTGCTTCGACAAAACGACATGTCCGCTATCCCTGGCTACGGAAATACTCCGTACCTGGATTCCACTCAGGGCCGCCGCCAAAGCATGGGTCAGCTCATGGCCCAGAACATACAGCCGAAGCGGTCTGAAAAAGATCGCCTGGAATAAAGGGTAGAGGCAAAAACCTATCAGAAAGGAAAAATCTCCACCCGTGTGCTTGAAGACGGAGCCGAAGGCCTTGGCGGTGGCAATGAGAGCTGAAAAAACCGTAGGCAGCAGGAGAAGAGCAAAAAAGAAGCGACGAAATTTTCGAGACACTTTTTTTCGCTATTCCAGCATGTACTCTTGAAAAGAAATGCCCCTGGAACGAAGTTCCTTCCTCCACAGTTCCCGGGCCACCGCCATTTTTTCTCTGGAAAGCTTCACCCATTTAGACTCAGGCGGCGAGAAAAGCTCCGCCGCCGTCTGGTACCAAAGGGTGGCATATTTAATGGAGCTCTCTTCCATTTCATGTTCGAAGCGGACCCGGATCAGCTCCATTTTTTCCTGAAATCCCTCCTGGGTGAGCCTGCCCGCCTTCAACTCCTCCTCCAAATTCTGCTTGTCCGAAGAAAGCTGCCGTTCATAAAATATTTTCTTCTCCTCGGGATGTTCATGCCACCTGAAATACTTTTCCCCCTCCCCATAAGCCGATTTGGCTCGCAAGATCAAATCCACATATACCAAGCCATAGACACAGCCGGCGCCGGCAAACCCCAGCAAAAGGATCCGAATCCACTTTGCATGAAACATATTGCTAAAAATTCAGCGGAGACTCTCCTTTTTTCTTTTTTTCGGAAGGCTCTGTTTTTAAAACCCGATGGAGGGTTGAAATCAATTGATAGGATTTGACTGGTTTTTCGATAAATTCGACCACATTGGATTCCTGGCGGATCATATCCTTCAAGGACCGGTCTGCGTAACGCCCCGTCATCACCACGATAGGGATAGAGGCCGTTTCTCCCGCCTGGAGTTCCCGCAATACCTCATATCCTCCATAGCGCGGGAGCATCAGATCCAAAAGCACGATGGATGGCATCAATTGCTTTATTCTTCGGATGCCTTCCTCCCCATCCTTGGCCACCTCCACCCGAAAACCCTCTTTCTTCACCATAAATTCAAAAAGTTCCCGCGCGCTTTCATCGTCATCCACGATCAAAACCAATTTCTCTCCGGGTGCCGCCAGTTTTTCTTCCATGGATTTCTATTTTTTAAGAATGGATGCTCGCAAAAATTCCCGATTCAGACGGGCGATATGATTCAACTTGATCTCCTTGGGACACACCGCCTCACACTCCGCCTCATTGGAACAATTGCCGAAACCCTCCGCATCCATCGCCTTCCGCATGGCCAGCACCCGTCTCTCACGCTCGGGCAGACCCTGTGGAAGCAGCGCAAAATGGGAAATTTTAGCCGACACAAAAAGCATGGCGGATGCATTTGGGCAAGCCGCCACACACGCCCCGCAGCCGATACAGGCAGCGGCATCCATGGCCGCTTCCGCCTTATCCTTTGGAATCAAAATCGTATTGGCCTCCACCGCAGAACCCGTATTGACCGAGATATACCCTCCCGCCGCCATCACCCGATCAAAGGCGGAACGATCCACCACAAGATCCTTCAAGACGGGAAACGCCCTGGCTCGAAAAGGCTCCACGGTGACGGTGGCTCCATCCTTAAAATCGCGCATATAGATTTGGCAGGTCGTAGCGGCCTTTTGCGGGCCATGGGCCTGCCCATTGATCACGAGGCTGCACATGCCGCAAATCCCCTCGCGACAGTCATGGTCGAATGCGATAGGATCCTCCCCTTTTAAAACCAACCGCTCATTGACGGCATCCAGCATTTCCAAAAAAGACATGTCCGTGGAAATATTCTTTGCCTCATACAAAACCCACCGGCCTTCGCTGGAAGCGTTCTTTTGCCGCCAAACCTTCAACGTCAAATGGATGGTCGCGCTCACCGATAGCTCCTTTGGGACAAAGGTACCGACTCAAACGTCAAGGGCTCCTTGTGCAGAACCGGCTCCTGGCCGACTCCCATAAATTCCCAGGCAGCCACATAACAGAAATGAGTGTCATCCCGCTTGGCTTCGTTGTCGGGGGTTTGAGACTCCTCGCGAAAATGACCGCCACAGGACTCATTCCGATGCAAGGCATCCTTGAGCAGCAGCTCCGCGAACTCCAAATAATCCGCCACGCGCCCCGCCCTTTCCAACACCTGGTTGAACTCTCCGTTCTCACCCGTCACCGTCACATTTCTCCAGAACTCCTCGCGGATCTCAGGAATCTTGGACAACGCCTCCTTAAGCCCCTTCTCGTTGCGGGACATCCCGCATTTGTCCCACAACAGGGATCCCAGCTGTTTATGAAAATCCGTGGCCGTGCGCGCACCCTTGACCGACAGCAATTTCATCGTCCGTTCCGAAACGGCGCTTTCAGATTCCCTGAAGTTGGGATGCGTTGCTTCTACCTTGCCGAGTTTAGTCCCCGCCAAATACCCGCCCACCGTGTAAGGGGCAACAAAGTATCCGTCGGCCAAGCCCTGCATCAGGGCGCTGGCTCCCAAACGGTTGGCCCCATGATCGGAAAAGTTGGCCTCGCCCAGACAGAAAAGTCCGGGAATCGTCGTCATCAAATCGTAATCCACCCACAAACCTCCCATGGTATAATGCACCGCAGGATAGATACGCATGGGAACCCGATAGGGATCCTCCGACGTGATATGGCGGTACATATCAAACAGGTTGCCGTATTTCTCCCGGATAGCGGGCAATCCCTGGCGTTGGATGGCCTCCGCGAAGTCCAGATATACCGCCAGCTTCGTAGGGCCCACGCCGCAGCCTTCATCAATCACTTGTTTTGCGTTCCGAGAAGCCACATCCCGAGGAACCAAATTGCCGAAAGTGGGATATTTCCTTTCCAAGTAGTAGTCTCGCTCCCCTTCTGGAATCTGGCCAGGCGGGCGGGCGTCTCCCTTTTTCTTAGGAACCCAAACCCGTCCGTCATTGCGAAGACTCTCGCTCATCAACGTCAACTTGGACTGGGTATCGCCCGAAACGGGTATACAGGTAGGATGGATCTGGGTAAAGCAAGGATTGGCGAACAAAGCGCCCTTTTTATGCGCCCGCCACGAAGCCGTGACATTGGAGGATGCCGCATTCGTGGAAAGATAAAACATGTTCCCGTAACCGCCGGTGCATAAAACCACCGCGTGGGCGCTGTGTGACTCCAGTTTCCCGGTGACAAGATTGCGGGCCACAATCCCACGGGCAGCCCCATCCACCAATACCAGATCCAGCATTTCCCGACGCGCAAAGATCTGGACGCGGCCCAATGCCACCTGGCGCATCAAGGCGCTGTAAGCCCCCAGCAAAAGCTGCTGCCCCGTTTGGCCGCGGGCATAAAAGGTGCGGGAAACCTGAGCTCCCCCAAACGAGCGATTGGCCAGAGTCCCTCCGTATTCCCGAGCGAAAGGCACACCCTGAGCCACGCACTGGTCAATGATGGAATTGCTGATCTGCGCCAGACGGTAGACATTGGCCTCGCGGGAACGGAAATCGCCGCCCTTGATGGTATCGTAAAAAAGCCGGCGGACGCTGTCCCCATCGTTGGGGTAATTCTTGGCGGCATTGATGCCTCCCTGGGCCGCGATCGAATGGGCCCGGCGGGGGCTGTCCTGAATGCAGAAAACTTTGACGTTGTATCCCAACTCCGCCAAAGAAGCGGCGGCGGAACTGCCGGCCAACCCCGTCCCCACCACGATGATCTCGAACTTGCGTTTATTGGCGGGGTTCACCAACTTCAGGTTGAAGCGATGGCGATCCCATTTACCTTCCAAAGGACCCTCGGGAATTTTCGAATCCAGTTTCATTGCAGTCATCAGTGGCCACCCAAATTGAAATAAGCCCACAAAGGCAGGAGGGCGAATCCACCGGCGATGAGCGCCGAGAAAAAACAGCCCGCCTTCTTGATCCAAGGGGTATAGCCGGGATGTTCCACACCCAAGGTCTGAAAGGCGCTTTGAAACCCATGGCTCAAGTGAAGCCCCAGGGCACTCATGGCCAGCACGTAGAAGGCAACGTAAAATTTATTTTGAAAAGCGGTGACCACCAGTCTAAATAAACCCTCCCCGGCATCTCCAAACTTGAATGTTTTTATATGGACTACCAAGAAAACAAGGAGCAATAGACCCGAAAAAATCATCGTCCTGGATCCCCAGCTGCTTCCACCCTTGCTTTTTTGTTGGAGATACCCGATGGGGCGGGCCCTTCTATCTTCATACTTTACCTGGAGAGACACCAGGATATGGATCAGAAAAAGAGCGGCCAACCCGAACTCAGCCACGATGAGCAGAGGATTTTTTTCCAAAGCCTCGGCATAATGATTGAAAGCATTTTCCCCTACCAATAGGAATAAATTCCCCGCCAGATGGGTGACAAGAAATAGGCACAGGAATAAGCCTGCCAATGCCACCAGGACCTTCTTTCCTATAGAAGACCTCGCGAACTCAATCACAAATCAAAGATTCGTGGTCACAAGGGTTTCCGTGTTCTGTACTCCATGCACACTTCGCACCTCGCGCACAATCAACCCGGACAATTTATCGATCGTATCCGCCTCCGCAGTCAGAACCGCATCCCACCCACCGAAAGTAAGATACACATCCCGGATGCCGCGGATGCCGCGGATCTGCCCTAAAGCCTTCTGTTCCAATCCAGCCACCAGCTTGCATAGCACAAATGCGATCATCCCACCACCTCCTTCGGTCTGCCTATGGCAGACCGTTGTCTTTTATCTAGGCCAGCCTCATGCTGGCAAGGAGGTGGTGGGATCATTTCCTCACCACTTCCTATTCCATGCTTGAGTTTGATACTTCGATTGGGCCAGTGATTTTACAGCACTCAACAACTCCAAAGAAATCGGCTGCTCTTCCCCGGACAGACCCCATCCTTGGAACAATCCCTCCAAAATGCCCTTACGCATCTTTTCTCTGTCCAAAGTTTCGGCCCCGTCAAAGACCGCGGGGCACTTTGCTAAGCGAGATGCTAAATTGGCGTGAAAGTTCAAGGAGCCTTGGTACAACACCCGATTTTTTCTGCGGCGCAGGCTTCCTCCCAGCACTTTTCGCCCATTTTCTAAGACTAAATCCATAGGAGAAGGCTCTGAAAAACAATCGAATGGCGCTGCGGCAACAGTTTTGCCGGGACTCCATAAACTCAAAAAAAATCCCCGCGTCCTCAACCCCGAATGGATGGACCGGTGGATCTTTTGGTAAACCGTCTGCGGAGAAAGAGACGCCATGCCGGGAAAAATAAATGAAAAGGTCAAGTCCGCGGAATGAAAGACCAGCCCCCCACCGGTAGGGCGGCGCACCATAAGACAATCTACTGTCTTTAAGACTTCTTCGTATTTTTGGAAATAGCCGAATGTGACGGCAGGTCCTTTCCAGTTGTAAAAACGCAGGACATGCGCGGGCTTCGTATTATCCAGAAGCAATTCATCCAGAGCCATTTGTTCATAAGCATCCAGAAGCGGAGTTGTCAATAGGGTCATTTTTCTGAAGGCTTCCAGCGCAAATTGGGGAATCTAGCCGCCCGCACCTCATCCAACCGGCCCACGGGTGTGCGAGTGGGCGCCCCCTTCAGTTTTTGAGAATCCTCAACCGCCTCTCTGGCAATCTGACTCATGGCCTGAATAAAACGATCCAAAGTCTGTCGGGATTCCGTTTCTGTCGGTTCCACCATCATGGCCTCCGGCACGATCAAGGGGAAATAAATCGTAGGGGCATAAAAACCGAAATCCAGAAGCCGCTTGGCGATATCCAGAGTCTTTATTCCCTGCAATACCTCGGAAGATGGCTGAAGCACACATTCATGCATGCAGGGCTCATCCACAAAAGGAGGAAAATCCTTTCCCAAACTTACCCGGAGATAATTGGCGTGCAAAATAGCCGTCTCACTGACCGAGCGCAGTCCCTCAGCGCCCAAAAGCCTCAAGTAGGTATAGGCGCGGAGAAGAGCGCCCGTATTTCCCAAGAAAGCCCGCAGCCGGCCGATGGATTTCCTCCCACCCTTCTCTAAAGCATAGCCCTTGGAAGTTTTCACGATCCTGGGTTCCGGCAGGAAAGGAATCAGATGTTTTTTGACTCCCACCGGACC
>JACQJN010000143.1 GCA_016205085.1 Elusimicrobiota bacterium
GGACTATATCGAAGCCATTGGAATCGGGGGAGCCGATCCCTCCGTCACTAACTCTACCCAAAGAAGGTCTCTTTCCCGTGACGCCGCCATTGTCAAAGCCCAATATGAGATTCTCTCCATGATTAAAGGGCTGCAACTGACGGGTGGCATTACCGTCGAGCGCGCCATCGAAACAGACTCCAACCTAAGAACCTCTTTAGATGCTGAGATCAAAGGCGCCGAGATTATGAAGAATGAGTGGACCAACGATGACGGCTGCCTGGTGACACTCAGGCTTTACAAGAAAAGGCTCAATGAAATCCTGGGTGGCAAGCTGATGAATGGAGCACCTTAAGGCAGTTGATAAGTTTATAGGTTTATAAGTTAATATTTAAGGAGGGGTACCTTGAAAAAAATCTACGGAAAACCTCTTATCAACTTATCAACTTATCATCTGATCATCTTATCATCTCTTTTAATCATAGGGTGCAGTAGCACCCAAAGACTGAAGGTGGGTGCGACCGAAGGCGGAGAGGTTGTGGAAGCCGAGGGCATGGTTCCTTATAATGAAACCGACCTGCCGGGAACTAAGTCCGCCGCCCTGGCCGCCGCTCAGAGAAGCGCCGTAGAAAAAGCGGTGGGAGTCTATGTTTCTGCCAAGACCCGGGTAGAAAAAGCCGTTCTTGTGGAATCCAAGATTCTGGCCAATACATCCGGCTACATCTCCAAATACGATGTTCTAAAGGAAGGCCGGGACGGAGAGTACTACAAAACCAGAATCAGGGCTTTGGTTCTGCTCAAGAAAGTAGGTGAGGATCTCGAAAACCTAGGCCTATTGAGCGCGGAGGTTGGAAATCCTCGGGTGGCGGTTCTCATTGAGGAAACCATAGACGGCAATCCTTCCGACTCTCCGGATGCCTCCAACGCGTTAAGCTCCGCTCTGATAGACCGGGGCTACATTATCGTGGACCGCTCCGCCATGGCGGGAGCGGCCACCCAGAAGATCATAGATGCCGTGGAAAAAGGAGACCTGGAGGGAGCCGTGGACTTAGGACAACAGGTCAAAGCGGAAGTGGTCCTAGTAGGCCAGGGACAGGCCAGTGAACTGAAAAATGGAGCTAAAGACCTGGGTGGATTTGTTTCCTATCGGGGACGGGTTTCCCTGCAGGCAGTGCGCTCCGGCACGGGTCAGATCCTAGCCACCACCAGCCAGGAAGCCAGCGGCTTAAACGTCAATAAACCTCTGGCGGCGGCCAAGGCGCTCGAAGGAGCGGCCAAACTGGCTGGAGAAGAAATAGCGGGGAAGCTTCTGAAATCTTTAAAGGCCCAGACCTTGGAAATCCAAATCCATCAAATCAAGGATTTAGACCAACTCAAGAAATTCCAGGAAAACTTAAGTTCACAGCCGGAAGTCAAAGGAGTCTATTTAAGGAACTACTCCCAGGGAGAAGCCTCCATTTCCATATCTGGAACAGGCATCAATGGAGAGAAAATGGCGGCGCTTTTTTCCAAAGATTCAACCCTGGCCGTAAACAACATCTCCCCCTCCAGCTTGGACGTCACATTTAAATAAAGTGCAAGGCACGAAGCACGAAGCACGAAATTTAATTTTCGCTCTTTGCGCTTCGCTCTTCGTGTTTTCTTTTCCTTGTTCTGCTGAGGAATCAGAAACCACAATCGTCTCCGTAAACGGGACGGTGGAATTTCTCTCCGGCAGGCAGGAACAATGGACTCCCGCGGAAGCCGGGACCCTCCTGGAACCGGGAGACAGCGTAAGGACGGGAAAGAACTCCTCCGCGGAAATCATGACGGCGGAAGAGAACGTTTTAGATTTAAGTGAAAACTCCGTCTTTTCCGTCCCCAAAGAGGAAGCCCACTCCTCCTTTTTCCTCCGAGCGGGCACCGTTCTGGCCCGCATAAAATCATTTCTTAAAGGGGAAAAGCGCTTTCGAATCAGAACCCCCACCGCCGTAGCCGCTGTGCGGGGCACCCAATTCGGAATCACCGCCTCTGAAGAAGAAACCTCCGCGGGAGTCTTTGATGAGGGAGTTTTGGAGGTAGAATCCCTGGATAGTCAAGGAAACCCCTTGGGAGAAAAAGTGACCTTAAATCCCGGGGAGGAGACCACAGCCAAATTGGGGCTGCCTCCCATAAGACCCCGCCCTCTTCTGCTCCTGGCCAAGCATCGTGAGAAGATGCGAAGCTTAAGGGGCAGGCTTCGCTTTCTCCAAAAACAAAGACGGATGCTCCTTCAAAAGAAAAGACACCACCTGAAAAGAAGAATCCAAGAAAAGAAGCAAAGAAGATTTTAACCCTTATAGCGCTTATAAAGGCCGGGCAGCAATGACAATAACACCAAAAGAGCGCCTGCCGTAAAGACATGCCGGAGGGCTTCTCCTTTAGCTCCCACCACCCCGGATAACAAACTGTCCGCGAAATAGGTATAGATAAACGTAGGCGGCAAAAGTCCTAAAAGCGTTCCAAGGAAGAAATCTGAAAAATGTATTTTGGACATTCCCGCCCCTAGATTGACCCCGTTAAAAGGGCAGATGGGAACGAGCCTCAATGTCAAAATAGCCTGAAAACCGTGGCGCTCGGAAGATAAATCAAACCGTTTAAAGAAGGTACGGCTTCCCCAGAGCCGTTCCACAAAATGCCTCCCCAATTTGCGGGAAAGAGAAAAAGCCACACTGGCCCCCAACGTCGCTCCCACCCAACTATAGAAGGTGCCCCAAAATGTTCCGAATAGGACCCCACCGGACAGAGTCAAGACAAGCCCCGGCAGGCCTATGCCGCAGATCCCCACATAAAGAATCAAAAAAACAAGGGGGGTCCACCACTCCCCCCGGATGGACAGGAGAAAAACAAGAATATGTTCTCTCACTCGGAGTGGGTGATCCAGGAATCCAATGAGATGGGATGCTCTTTGGCTTTAAAAATAAACCAGGCAAGACCTAGAAGAAAAATATCCAGGATGAACTCCTGGACTGTGGAAAGATGGGGGCCTGAAATTCCAAAACAACCGCAACTGACCAGATCAATGCCTCTTGCGACCGTAATACCTAAAGTCAAGAGAAAGAAACTCAGCATTCCCATAGCTCCCACCGCCGAGATTCTGGTCAAAAATCCCGTCAAGAGGAATCCCCCTAGAATATACTCTATCCAGGGAAAAAGATAGGCCGAGGGGACGAGGAGCCGATGTGGGATCAAGCGGTAGTTTTCAAGCGCCGCGGCGAAATTCTCCGCCGGCTCTATGAGTTTAATATACCCCGCATAAATAAGCACTCCACCTAATAAGGCTCTAGCAAATAAAACAAAACACTCCTTACCTCTCACACTCCACCTCTCATCTTCCGACTCGTGTTTCCACCCAAATCACTCCCTGCTGAGCCAATTGCCCCGGCCCAACGAATCTTTTACCATTGATGAAAAAAGTAGGAGTCGCATCCACTTTCCTGCCATCTCCTTCCTTTATATCCCGGTCGATGAGCGCATCCACCCTCTTACGA
>JACQJN010000004.1 GCA_016205085.1 Elusimicrobiota bacterium
ATAGCTATAAGGGACAGTGGTATCCTCAGGCCCTAAATTGTTTCCATCTAGTATAAATTGGACTCCTACTACTCCTATGTCATCCGAAGCGTTGGCGGAGACGATAATAATTCCTGAGACCGTAGATCCACCCGTAGGAGCTGTGAGCGTAACCGCGGGAGGATTGGTGTCTGGTGAGGCAGCTTTAAAATCAGCGGTCATGATGTTCCCGGAATTTGAGATATTTTCGACACCAACTCCGGAGGGACCCGTGTAACCATCCGAATTGGGACTGCTCGTTGCGTTAAAGCTTCGGTTGTTGGCACTGCCAGGATAGGGGTCTCCGGTGTCCCCATAGTCTGCTACTATGTTTGTGGATTTTTCTAACTCCCATAGGTTGTCTGCCTGAATCAAAGCCACCTTATAGTGGTTGGCCGGATTTTGTCCGGGGAACCATTCCTGACGGTTGTCGGGCTTGGATTCATCAATATGCCAAATCAAAAGCCCCTCTCCTGGGAGATACTCGTCATAGGTCAAAGGAAGTTTTTGCCTATTCTCGATAAGGAAGTATTCCGATCCTGGATTTCCATTGGTCCAGAGCTTAAAGATTTGAGCTCCCATTTGCTCGGCATTGGGGATAGAAACGCCTGTTTGGTTCGCTGAAATGACGGTAGGAGTATTAAATCCAAGCTGAATCTTGCTCCAGGCATCCAGATGGGCTGGCTGGGAACCTCTAACTCCGTTCCATAGACCATTTGCCATCAGGCTCCAGGCGCCCACTCCTTTAGAGCTGTAGTCTGGATCGTAGAGGTCCGGCAGGCCAAAGATGTGTCCTAGTTCATGGGCAGTCACCCCTATGGTCATGTCCCCTGGAGTGGCTAAGTACTCCGGGACAAGGGTGTAATCTTTTACGTAAACTCCGTCCACGAGCTTGGGGGAAATCGCCCATTTATGAGATTTGAAGTGGTTGTTATTGCCTGAATATTCCGAGCCTCTCCCCGTATGGATGATGGTGAGGTTATCTACATAGCCATCGCCGTCATTGTCGAATAAGGAGAAATCGATACTGGGGTTTAGGAGATCGACAATTTCCTCAACCAGTCTTTGGGCATTTTTGGGATAAGTTCCCATACCTTCTTTCCCATCAATATAATAAGAGCTGGGTTGAGAAGCTGTTTTCCAACCGATTGCGGAGGGTTTATGGGCATCGTTGTAAGGGACAAGGCTAAGCTGTCCGTAAGAATTTTCATAATAGTAGTTCCTGACAGAATTTTGGAAGGGTGGAGCAAATAGGAGGTTGTCGAATAGGACTGGGCTTGAGGAATCTCCTGACTCGGAGGGAAAGTTGACCATGACAGCCAGGATCTCCAAAAAGCCCAAAGTCCCGCCTGAGGTGGTGCTGGGTCCTGGAGCTGTCGTTGGCTCTGGTTCTATGGCAACAGGATTCAGGATTTTTGTTAATTGGAATTTGGCGGGCTCGTCGACTCCTTCTAATTGGAGGGCTGTTTTGTTTTGCAGCGAGTAGGGAGGAGGGATTATTCCCGCTTTTATTTCTTCATAAACTTTGGGGTGGTAGTCCGCGGCACCCGCGAAGGTTCCGAGTAATCCGATCCCAAAGGTAAGAATAGTTAATCGCATCACTTTTTTCTGGAGCGAGGGTCTGACTTCTCAAATCGGGGAAGAACCAAATACAAATCTCCCGGCTCCAGCCTATATTCAGGTACCAATGTGTAAGCACGGATGTTGATGCCATCCAGGCGCATGGAGGGTATGGTTCCTGTATGCGAGAGCATGTCGTCATTACTATTTGTCAATTCAGCCCCAGGTCCTGCATGTACAAGAATAAGGGCATCCAGCACCCCATCCCTATTATTGTCATACTGAGAGAAATCAATCAGCGGGTCCATTTGGTTTACCATGTCCTGGACAAGCCTAGAAACGTTCCAGGGATATTCTCCCATGCCTTGTTGGTTATTGACGTAATAGGCATACTTTTGGGGAGCCCTTTGCCAGCCCAGGGAGGAGAGATCATTGACTTCTATAGACTCCAAGTTGCCATAAAAATTCTCTAAGAAAAGCTGTTGCATGGAAGCAGTCCAGGAGGAGAAGAGGTTTTGAAAAAAGACGGGCTCCGTCTGGTTTCGTTGATCTTTAAAGTCCACTAGAAGGACTAGGACTCGGAAGGGATCTTTACTACCTGGTTTTTGAGATTCAAGAAATCTTTTAAGTAGAAATTCTCCAGGCTGGTCCAAGCCCCTCTGTCGGAGTTCACTTTGTTGTTTCATGGAGTAGAGAGAATCTATTTCTCCTTCTTCTACCTTTTTCAAAACATCGGGGTGGTAAGGCGCTGCCCAGGAAAATTGGAAGTCTAAGCCTAATAATAGAGCTACAAGCAGGTGTTTCATGCTAGCTTTTTCTCGTCACCATAAATCGGTTGATGGCATCTGCCAGTTCTTTAAATTCATCGCCTTTCCTTAAGTTGATAGCTTCCACGGATCGTCCCTGAGCAGACGTCTCTAAAGTTTTGCAGATTTTGTAGATAGGGCCTGCCAGGTGATGGGAATAAAGGACGCTAAATATGCCGGCGATGACTACGATAAGCATTTCTGAGACGATCAGGATGGGAAGCAGGATCTTCCACCGAGCCATGACCATGGGGTCGGAACCCATCTGTTCTGTAATGAGGAAGAGACGGTCCTTCATGGCTTGGTCCTGCCAATAAACAAAGCCCAGTGTGACGGCGGCCGTCAGCGCGGTGGCCAGCGTGACCAACCCCAAGATGCGCAGAATAAATCTTTTTTGGAATTCTGGCTGAATCCAGTAGTTTCCACGACGCCCTAAGGTTAAAGAGACAGGAAAACTGGTTTCTCTGTGCATGGGACCTCCTAAGCAGCAGCCCTATTTTTACCCTCTTAAACTTCTTCCCTCCAATTAGTATAGAAGGTGAATGTCAGGATTGCTTCTAGGAATTGTAAAGAATTTGTCAAGAAGGGCGGGCAACCTTCGCAGCGTCTTTTTTGCTAATTTAAATCTTGACTTTAAATCTGCAT
>JACQJN010000146.1 GCA_016205085.1 Elusimicrobiota bacterium
CTTCCGCGATCAATTTTTCCATCCTCATCTTGCGTTTTAGAAACGCCAAAGACTCGCCTATGGATTTGGAATCTTTAACAGAACTGCCGGCAGGGCTTTTGTCGGAGTCTCCCTTGGAAGGACCTCCCCCGCTGGATCCTTCTCCTCCAGGCCGGACGGATTCCTTGGCCGCCTCCTCCAAACCTGCAGCCGCTCCCTGCTGAGGAAATCTCCCGGCTGCTTTTTCCGCCGCAGCTCTTAACTCATCCAGTGCGCCCTTCGTCCCTTGAGAAGGCGAGGTCTGGCCCACTCCCGCATAACCAGGCAAAGCGGTGGGACCGGCAAAAGATTTAGGTCCTGCCCGCCCTGGGACATCCGCAGCCGAAGCCAAAACGTCTTTCCCAGAAAGGGGAGCTGAGGCTCCCGATCCGGCACCCGGCAAAGCACCCAATCCTCTTAAAGCCCCCGCTAGTTGAGGCTTAGGTTGGGGAAGTCCCGCACTGCCGGAAGCCTTCGCCGCGCTGGCCTTTAAAGCGTCTCCTAAAGCGTCTCTGACATCGGCCTGCGGGGTAGGCTGCTGAGGCCCGCCCGGAGACATCACCAATGAGGATGGATCCCTGGCTGAAAGAGGAGTGATCACCTCCCCCGCTTGCCCCACGGGAGAACCCGGAGCAAAGCCTCCATACCCTCCTTCATAAGGACCCTCTCCTCCGAATGGGCTTCCCTCCCGGGTTCCAAATCCGCCTTTGAGTCCGGAATCTCCGGAAGGCTTGAGCATAAAATGGGTTGCCAAGGGAGCCAAAATCAAAATGGCCAGCCCCGATGCGAGCGCCATGATGTCCTTGCGATTTAAATTCTTGAGCCTCTCCAAAAGGGTGGTCTTGACCAAAGGTTTGCCCTTGAGCTGGACCTGCGGATTCTTAGATATAGGCGGAATGACAATCTTCTTCTTTCCTTCTTCAGGAGTTTGAGCCATGTGTTTTTGCTCCTACTTTTGAAAGTATAGCACGAACCAATCCATTGTCAAGGGCCCTTAGGGCCTATTTGATCCTAGGTCCTAAGGGCAAATCAAAATATAGGACCCCTCGGCCCGAAGCCAACATTTTCTTCACCCTACCCAAGGGATCCACCACCGCCGATATGCCCGTGGCGGCGCAGCGAACCAAATACTTCCGGCTCTCCACCGCTCTATACACATCCCGATTCAGATGCAGCTCCGGCAGAGTGGTGCCTTCGAAAACACCATCATTGGCGATGGAAGCGATAAAATCCGGCCTGGAACTTAAAAATCTCCGCGCGGGATAAGAATGGACATCGTCATAACATGGCAAAACGGCAATCTTGCCGATGGAAGGGATGGCAATGGGTTCGGCCTTTTCTCCTCTTAAAACCAGGGGTCTGCCAAAAGGATTGGGATGGAGAGCTCGGTGCTCCCCTACCAATTTCCCTTCAGGTGAAAAAACAAGAGAAATCACCCAAGATTCTTTGCCGAATATTTTAGGGTTCTCCGGAGTGTAAGTACCTAAAGCTATAGTGGCTTTCGCTTTTTTCGCTATTCCGGCTATTCTTTCCGGGTTCCGGTACACATCTTCCGGCAATTTGTATTGTGGAAATAAAATAAACCGGGCTCCGTTTCGACCCGCTTCTATCGCCATATCCTCATACGTTTTAAACAGCTCCGCTGCATGTTGCCATCTCCATTCCCATGAAAAAGGAAGGTTGTGCTGGGCGCAAGCCAATGTAAAAGACGGCTTCTCCTCTGAATAGGCTCGTATTTGTCCCACTCCCCAGAACCACGTCCCACCCAGAATCAAAAAAACGCCTCCCAATATCCCCACAGCGAACCGCTTTTGGCCTCCCCAAACTCTTCGCAGGACCTCAAACAGACCGACATTGATGACCAGAACAAAAAAGACCAAGCCCGGCTCTGTCAAAATATGCGCCAGCTGCAGAAACGGCAAAGGCAAAGCCGTGTGCAAACCCACAAGCAAACTGGAAGAACCTAAAAAAGGAAGCAGCGGGCCGCCGGCAATGAAAACCGGAACGGTCCAGATAAAAGGGATCAAAAGGAGCATGGCGATAAAAGGCATCTTCAAAGAAAAATAGATTCCCAACGTGAAATACACCGAGAATAGGACCGCCAGAAAAAGAACCAAGAGAAACAGCGTCAGGGAATAGGCCGCCACCCACCTAAAAACAAGCGCGTAATAGCAAACTCCGAAAAACAATCCCGACAAGGCCGCCTGTCTCCAAGAAAGACAGCGATCCGCTCCCAAAAAGAGAGGCACCCAGCCTACCCATAAAAACTCATGCAGGTGAAAAGGCGGCAAATGCAGCGAAAGTAAAATCGAAGAAAGAATGGGTAGAATCAAGACGCCCTTCTAGGATACGATACACCACGCCGCGCAAAATATATTCTTACACCCACAACGCCCCTTGCCTGAATCATCGCAAACCTTCATATCGTCAACCTTCTGTGCGGGAGGGCCTCCCGGACTACAGGCGGGAGGAAGACTACAAGCCTGTCCCATTTTCGATACCGTGTCTTTAAGAGGTCCATTGCAGATATTGCTCATTTGATTCAAAAGCCTTCTACAAGGCCCGCAATTACAGGGATCATCGCAAGCGTTGGGAAGCTGGTTAGCGATAGATTGCACCTGTTTTTCCAGCGAGCTATACTCAGAAAACAGGGCTTGACTCCCATTATCACACGCCTTGACTTTATCCGCGCACTGGCCCACCACATCCACCGAGAGGGTATCCAGATTGGGGCTCGTGAGACCCACCCCAATCCCTTCTCCCACGCCAATGAGATTGGATGGAACGGCCTCGCCGTAATAAGGGGCGCGGCCCAACACCTGCCATTCTCTAGGATATTCCGCGCGGTTTAAACCCACAGCCACCCCTTTGACCGTGGAAAGCTGCTGAGTGACTCTTTTGCCCATTCTGGCCATCTTCAAATTAGACCTGGAGGAGGCCGCTTTTTTGCTCCACTTAAATCCGGTGGACTTGCCCACGGGAGAAACAGGAGCGGAACCTCCCTCCAGTCCAGGAGTCTCCTCTAAACCCGGTCCCCTGGGAGCCACCCCAACAGGCCCTCTAAAAATATTCCCGGGATAAGTGTAACCCATAGACCCCATCTGAGAAAGTCCGCCGGCCGCAAAAGCGGAAGCCAGAAGCCCTCCCGCATCTACGGAAACCCCCTCCTCCATCTGTTGAGCTTCCCCTTGAGAAACAATCCCCTGCACCGATTTGGGCCGAGCCAAACTTTTAGGCTCACCGCCGAATTTTCCTGCCCGGACGAAATTGATAGAAGAAACCTCCTCGGCCCCTCCGAAAGAACCGCGCAAAAACCTCTCCCAAGCCGATTCTCCTTTCTTCTCCAATCGAGCCTTTTTAAGAGCCTCTCTGAAAGATTTTGAAGATTCTAAGTAATCACTCCCTAGCCAATTTTTAACATGGGCAGCAAAAGGCAGGCGGTCCAAGACATCCGCCGGAAGAATAAATGGGACTGTAAATAGAAAAACCATCAAAAGGACGACGCCCGTGCCCTTTTTTCTTTGGAATAGAAAAAGAAGCGCTCCCAGAATACCTTTCTTTTTATTTCTTTCAAAAAAACTGGACATAATCTAATCTCACGGCCCGCCCATGCGAGACTGAAGCAGGGACATGATCACCGTCGTCGCTATGGTCCACATGGTCATAGAACCGGGCAGGAAAGGAATGATGGCCTGCGCCGCCAGGAAAGCTCCGCCCACCGTGTACATCATGCCCAAACTCGTCTGGCCATAGCCCATCAAAATGCCGCCCAAAGGCGCCAACATCATCGCCAACCCAGCGCCTATCACTTTTATAGTGCTTCCAATGGCAAACAGGGCCTGCCCAATGAAGGGAATGCCCACCAGCTTCTGGAGCCCGGCCCCTATGATGGTCAGTAAAAGCGCCGCCTTCACAAATGCCTCGCCAAGCCTGGTAGCCCATCTCCATGGCTCATCAGGTTTGGGAGGCAACCCGCTAAATTTCCAGCAATCCTGCCCCTGGCAACCGGCGGTACCGCCACCACCGGAAGATTTAGGATTATCCAAAGAAGGCGAGGTCACAAGACCGCTGCCTCCTGTGCCAACCCCCGCTCCCGTGACCGCTCCACCGGCACCCGCCGCCGTTTGACCTTCCCAGGCGTTATCCGCCGTAAACTTCATGGGGTCCACCGTCCCGGCGCCCACGGCGGGCTGCTGGCCCGATCGAACGCCCATCGCCTGGTTGTAAGCCTTGGCGCTTAAATTTTTTCCTCTAGAGGTCAGTTTTTGGGAAGAGACGGCGCGCTTGGCTAGAGTCGTGCCTTTAACCCGGGTCGTAAAATTAGGCTTTTGGAAGGGAGTCAGCACCCCCTTTGAATTTAGATTCTGGGGACTGACGACACCCGCTCCGAATTTATTGCCGAAATCTCCAAATCCGGCCCCGGACTTACCCCCTCCAGGGAGACTGCCGCTCAACTGGCCCATCTGTTTGCCCATCATCTTCTCAGCCATGGCGTTGGCCATTTGGCCGGGATCCTGCTGCTGAGGTTCCGCAGGCTGGCTTTCAGCTGTCTGAGGCTGTTGGTCCTGAATTTCGGAAGACTCCACCTGCTCGGGCAGAGCGCCCCTATTGGCTCGATGGAACATATTTAGAGAAGAGGCATCCGACTGTGCCCTCTGGATGGCAGGAACATATTCCGATTTTGCAGAGGAACGAGAAGGTTCCTGGGAAGCGATGGAAGATGGCACTATCTCCACCTCCTGCTGATAAAAACGATTCGCTAAATATCCCGCGCCTCCTACCACCGTAACCCCGCCCAATCCTAAAACCAAAATGCCTGTTTTTGTGGCCAGCAGCCCCCCCATCGCCCCGCTTCCTGAAAAAGTGCTCCCCGCCGCAGAGCTATTTCCAAAAAGCCAGGGGAGAAAGCCTTTTCTTTCTTTTTTGTTGGGAAAAATGGGAGCCAGATGGATTTCTGGCATCTCCTGCAGTTTATGCCCGTTCTTTTTATTCCCGCCGCTTTCAATATTGAGATCGCCCATTTTAATTCTCCTCGGGACTTTTGCAAAACGGTACTGGGGTCCTGTCTGGGGTTTACCCTTAGCCCCCGACCCCACCGAGGACCCTCCCGTGGTCCTCCCCCAAAGGGGCCCCTTCTCCGCTACCCGCGGAAAAGGAGTTACAACCTTACCGCAGGTACCTGGCGCATTATATTGCGCCAGGTACGGGGGCTTACGGGCAAATCCCCAGCCACCCCCCTTTCCCTTAAATTTGCAAAAGTCCAGTTCCTCTATTCCCTAATAACTAGAATAACCCCCCAGAATAAAGAAACGATAAAGAAACGGTAAAGTTTTAGTAAAGTTCCTTCTATAAAGGATTGTCCCTGAACCCTCTTTTGTCAAGGGCCGAGAAATAAAGGGGTCTGTCCCTATTTATTTAAAGTCGCCGCCCGCCTACTGGCGAGGCAGGGAGCCGATCTCAACGCCGAAGCCCCTTAATCCGTTTCGCCTGCTGGGATTTTCTTAACACCCCGCGGACCCAGAGAATAGCCCCTTCCCAGATGTGAAAAATACGAAAATCTCCTGAATCTATCTGCCACAGTGGTGGGCTGAACCCCTTGAGTGGTTTGGGTGCTTGGGGAAGTTTGCACAAGGCATATCGTTTCAAATCCTCCCATACCCGCTTGAAGTTGGCTGAATCCTTCTTCAATAGGATCGCAAGGTCTTTTTCTGCCCGACGTGTGAGACGGACATTGGAAGGAAGGCTCTCAGGGGAGGCCATGCTTCTTGGCAAATTGCTCCATGGTCACATAACGTTTGGCCGCAATATCCCTGGCCGACTCCCTGGCCATGCGGAGGACTTCGGGACCATACTCAAAAGCCAATCCATCCAAGTCCTCTTCCCCACAAGGCTCCAGGACCGCGCATGGTTTGCCATGCCTGGTGATCACCACCGGCTTTTTGCCATTTTGGACCAACACAAGAAGCTTGTTGGTGTGGGCCTTAAGTTCTGCCGTGCTTACCATTTTCATGGGTAACTCCTGATAGCTATAATTATAGTTATATTTAGTTTACCACAGGAAAGGAGGTTTGTCAAGAGTCAGCGAGATTTTACTTAAAATCGCCGGAGCCGGGTTCGGTTCCGACGGGAGGGAATGCGCCTATGTAGGTCCCGCCCAGGCCCCGGGTTGCAAGTGGCGACTCAGCCCTCAACCGGAAGTCTCCCTCAGCAGGATTGACAAACAGTGGATCAAGGAAAATATTCGTAGGGTCAATATTAGTTTTCAAAGTGTTATCCTTAACATTAGCATAAAAATCATTGTGCACGATACTGTACCGCGGAGTAGAGTAATTATCCAACCATATACCTCTTTCATGTCCCGACAAAAGATTATTGAAAAATCGAATCTGGCATCTATCACAAGAAGTAACAAATGCACCACAATCCCCATTGCTTATAATGGTATTATTTTTTAGTTCAATAGTAGACTCTTCTTCTAAGCCGAGTCCATAGCTTATCGTGGACCATCCAATTCCTCCTAAATTCTTGTAAACTACACTATCTGAAAAATTCACCTTGGACATCTCAATCCAAACGCCTGATTTGTTATTTTGGACTAAGCATCTTTGAATAGAGACATCTTTAGACGAGTCCACGAGAATTCCTATCTCTGCACCCCGAACAATACACTTGCTAATTCCTACTCCTTCCGAATCCAAAACAACCAATCCATATACCGCATATTTATTCCAGCCCCTTAAAAGCGCCTTGGAATCTGTAGAAGCAAGGATCGTAAAGTCCTCGACTAAACTATCTTTTATCCCTTGTAAAGAGACACCCTGAAGGATTGTCTTTCCTCTGTCTTCTCCCACAAACTTGATCCTACTTTTTACTACGTTCAAGCGAGGATACAGCCCCGGCCTAACCCTTATAATATCTCCCGGATTGGCATTTTGCTGAGCTTGTGATAAATCTAGAAAATCCCCTTTCCCAGATTGGTCCACAACAATAGTTCTGGGGAAGTTACCTGAGGGAGCAGAGGGAATATTTCGCTCTACAGGCCTTCCCGCCTGAAGAAGAATATACTTACCGGAGAAAGCACAGCCATTCAATATGAGAAGAAAACTAAGAAATGGAAAAAATTTAGAGGCGTTCATGGCGCCTCTATTATAATGAATCAACACAGAGCAAGCAATTTTTATTCCTTAAGTTTCAAATCCAAATCATCTCCTTGCAACCAACTAAAATTATTTTTAAAGAAGTTGCTTATCTTACCTCCAAATGTCTTTGCTAATTGGTTAGCCTCCGTTTCTGTATGCTTACCCAGTCCTCCTGCCAAGGCTTTCATGGCGGACATAGCCAAGTATGCGCCTATGGCGGACCACATGAGGCCTAGCATAGTCTGTCCATGATGCAAAATTAAACTGCCCACAGCCATCCCTAAGATGGTCACAGAAGCTGCCAAGGCTGCCATAGCAAGCCCCATAGCCACTGTAAAAACCCACGGTACTTTAGATTTCGCAAGAAGGTTAGCTAAAGCAATCATACCGAACGCCGCGATCATGAGCTTGACCATGGCGTTGACTTCATTGTTCCATGGAGTCTCGTTTTTGGGCTTAGGCAATGAAGCCACATCACCGAGAGTTTGGTTCAGGTGGGGATCATTGGGTTTAAATTGAGAATTAGCTCCAAGGCCGGAACCTCCCAAACCTACTCCGCCACCCGCGATCTTGGAACCCACATCCGCACCTATCATTTTGCCGCCCTCGAAAGCGTAGGAAGCCCCCTGCTTGGC
>JACQJN010000148.1 GCA_016205085.1 Elusimicrobiota bacterium
ATATAATGATGGTGCGTCCTGATAAGCTGTGTTGAGCTTGCGGGTGGAAGTCCCGTCTCGGTAAATGCCAAGAAGCCGAGTAGCTGACTTCAACTTCGAGGAGAGATTCTCGGAGTCAGAGCGAAGTGACAAACCCTCAGTGGGGCGGGTGAATCCGCATAACTGGAGAGGTGCGAGATTGCAGTCCGTAACATAAAGTGAACCCTGCAGCGTCGTCATATTGAAGCCCGAAAGGTAGAAGTGCCGAGCAGGTCATGTCGAGCGAAGGCAATAGACAGCCTGTCAAGACTTGGAGATGGGAGGCTGGAACTTCTCGGCGTATTGGGGATGGAATGCAGTGACAGTGCAACATGGAACAGGAGAGACCCTACCTGACCGAGTCCCGCAAAATGGGATGGGAGAAGGTTCTGCCCATAAGTCTTCGGATGAAAGGGTGGAAAGTCAGAAGGGAGTCCGAGGGGGCAATATTACTGGAAGGCAAGGACAGCAAAACCTTGTTGAGCCCAAAGGGTGGGCAAGGGAAGTGCCCCTGCTTAAGCTACGTTCCCGTTCAGGAGGTAAGCGCGAGGGAATGTCTGATGAAGACTAATCACCCCATAGGAAAAGTGCGACAACTCCAACGGGAGCTATACGTCAGAGCCAAGAAGTCGAAGACCCGAAGGTTTCATGCGTTGTATGAGCGGATACATAACTGGGACGTGCTGGTAGAATCCTGGAAGCGTGTCCGAGCAAAACATGGATCTGGAGGGATAGATGGAGAAACCATAGAGGCGATAGAGGCGCAAGGGATTGAAAACTTCCTCAATGGGATACAGAAATACCTGAAGGAAGGTCGCTATCATCCTATGCCTGTGCGTCGGGTAGAGATAGACAAGCAGGATGGGTCGAAGCGTCCCTTGGGGATACCAACGGTTAGGGATCGAGTGGCACAGATGGCAGCCAAGATTGTGATTGAGCCTGTGTTTGAGGCGGACTTCAGAGACTGTTCGTTTGGGTTTCGACCTAAGCGAAAGGCTCAGGACGCCTTAGAACGGATACGGGAGTTGGCAAAGAGCCATAACTATGTGCTGGACGCTGACATCCGAAGATACTTTGATAGCATCAATCACGACAGGCTCATGGCTGCTGTGGAACGTCGGATTTCTGATCGTAAGATATTGAAGCTAATAAGGAAGTGGTTGAAAGCAGGAGTCATGGTGGAAGGCAACATTCAGGAGAGTCTGGTTGGCACGCCACAAGGCGGGGTGATCAGTCCACTCCTTGCAAACATCTTTCTTCACGAGATGGATGAGAAGTGGGAACACAACCACTCGACCCTGGGGGTGCTGATTCGGTATTGCGACGACTTTGTGATACTGGCCAAAACCCAAAGCGCCATTAATGAAGCGAAGATGAGAATCCAGCGGATCCTGCAAAGTCTATCCTTGGAGCTTCATCCAGAGAAGACCCGCACAGTGAACATTGCGTGGGGGTATGGTAGTTTCTGTTTTCTTGGGCACAAGCTGAAGAAATGTTACTCGGAGCGGTATAAAGGGAAGTTCTACCTTCAACGTTGGCCATCACCCAACAGCATGAGGAAAATCTATGCCAAGCTGCACAATCTGACCCATTATAACAGGGGGTATCAGAACGTGCGGGAATTGGTTGGGAAACTTAATCCTGTGTTAAGGGGGTGGTCGAATTATTTTCGGAGCGGCAACGCCGCTCAGAAATTCCAACAAGTGGAGGGTTACCTATGGCAGAGGATGGTGGTATTTGAGAACAAGCGAGCTGGAATGAAAAGACCACATCGCGCCCGAAGACAGCATACCTACGAGTGGTTTCGGAGTCTTGGTTTATATTCGCTTACAGGAATTGTCCGCTATCCTGGGTTGGTGGCTTCGCATGCTTGACAGGCAAGGCTTTCGGTAAGCCGTATGATTCGAATAGGTCAAGTACGGTTTGAAAGGAGGACGCAGGAAACAGGAGCCTAACGGCCACCTGCGCCTGTTTTCTACCAATGATGCGACTTCCTATGGGGACGGCAGTAGTGTTGTTTGGTGGGCGTTGGGCGCATACTACGATTTAGCCCAATATAAATCGGCTTCTGGCTGGGATACAAACTCTAAGCAAGTCGACCCACAATTTCTTTCCACAGACCCAGCCTCACCAGATTTCTTAAAATTAACTCCTGGTTCCCCCGCCATAGACGCTGGCACCATCGTCTCCGGGTACCATTGTCCCATCTCAGGGGACATAGACCCCACCCAGACAGGCTGCAAGCTGTGGTATGGCTCTGCTCCCGATATAGGCGCCTTCGAGTACAACCCAGGTCTACCCAAGGACAAATTGCCCCCCGCCAAGCCCAAAGGATTAACTCTTAGATAAGGGGAAAGAGTCGCCTACCATGCACGATCGTCACAACTTGGATTTCCTGAGGTAAGATGTGGTAGATGATACGATACTCCCCGACAAGAATCTCCCGCGGGGCGGGCTCCTGATCTATTAGCTCCGGGACTTTTCTCCCAGATTCTGGGAATTGCCTCAGCCGATTTACGCTTTTGATGATTTTTGCTCCAAACTCTAGAGCTCTTTGTGATGAATCCGATTGAATATAAGAAAGGATTGCCCTTAGTCGTCTTATTGCTTCATTAGACCAATAGATGGGAAGATGCTTCACTCTTTGTTGCGTGCTTCAACCGTACGGATAATATATGCATGTTTTTGCTTCCTTCCTTCCTTTAAATCCTTGGCCCCTCGTAAGTAGGAAGCTCGGAGGTGGGCGGCATACTCTAATTGTTCATATGTGGATAGGTCTAAAAGAACCGCTACAGAACGCCCCCGCTGCGTGATAAGGATGGGCTCCCTTTTCTGTCTCAATTCCTTTAGGATTCGGGAAGTATCTTTCCTGAAGTCTGAAATTGGTTTGATTCCTTCTTGTGGTCGTATCTCCATAAGATCCTCCGTTGGTACTATTAAAAGTACTTTTAATAGTGTAGTTCTAATCCGGGGATTTGTCAAGGTATCTCAGAAATCCACTTTATCCAAACGTTACCTGCCCGTAACTGCTGCGTACTCTTGATCTGTTAATATTCTGATAAAGGCCAAAATGAGTCGCATTCTGCTTTTATTTTTGACTGTGCCTGTGTGGTGTCTCGCTGGCAATAGCTACGCTCAGGATGGAGGAATAGCGGACATTTATCCAGGAGATAATGGCATTGGCAGCGACCCGAGAGTTTTATTTCATGATGATTTTGAAAGCCAGGATACTGCATTTTCTAAATGGAAAGTCAGAGAATGTTCATCCTGTCTTAGTTACGAATCTGACTCAAGCCTGGTCAATAATGGCAGCTACTCTCTTAAAGATACCGCAACAAAAGGTAAAGATTATGGAGGCACCGTTTACAGAAATCTAGCCGGGCAGGATAGGATTTATGTGAGGTACTATGTGAGATTTAAAGCAGACACCCAATGGCCGCACCACATGGGGGGTATATCGGCGGTGGCCCCCGGCTATTTTCCGAGCGCAGGATATAGGCCGCCCGGAGACAAGGCTTTTTGGTCCAGCTTGGAGCCTCACCGCTATAACAATGGAACGGGCGACCAAATGGCCTGGGCTTTTTACACCTATTGGCAAGAGATGAGAAGCTGGGCGAATGAGGATGGTTCTCCAAGTTCAACCTGTTTGGCAAGCGGCACCTGTTATTACGGGAATAATTTTGTGCCGGTTCAAGGAGATATTCAGAAAGACAGGTGGTACTGCATTGAAGCCATGTTAAAGGCGAACACTCCCAATCAACATGATGGGGAGCAGGCCATGTGGGTGGACGGTCAAATGATCGGGAATTATGCTTTGAATTCAGTCAACGGGAATTGGTTGAGAGAGAATTTTTTCACCTGGGGGTACTGGTATGGCAAAATCACGCCCATCGTTCCTTTCGAGGGATATAACTGGAGGAGCGTTTCAGATTTAAAAATAAACAGCGTGGATCTGGAGTGGTGGTTCTCAAAATACGACGCGGCTGCGCCCACTGAAAACACAGCCTATTTTGATGATTTCGTTGTCGCGACGGAGCATATAGGTTGCATCAAAAGGGTCCTGGATTCGGTTCCTCCAGACCCGCCCAGGGGACTCAGGCTCAAATGAACAAACTCTTCTTTTTACTCCTCACCTTTTCATCCTTCATCATTCATCCTTCATCCTTTGCAGTAGCTGCCTCTTGTTC
>JACQJN010000153.1 GCA_016205085.1 Elusimicrobiota bacterium
AGGACAATATTGTCCTATTTAGGTAATATTATAGCAGAAATTAAAAATATTTCAAGCGTTAGACGCGGCCGCGCCTCTGGCGCTTCAGCGTATCCGAAACTCTGTGAAGGGTGCGGCCGCAGCTGTTTTGGAGAGGGATTTAATATCTTCGTGGACCATCAGGCGGATCATTTCTTCAAAGGAGAGTTTGGGCTGCCATCCTAGGTTCTGTTTGGCTTTGGCAGCGTCTCCGATCAGGTGATCCACCTCGGCGGGACGAAAAAGCTTCTTGTCAACCCGCACATATTTTTCCCAGGGAAGTCCCACCTCGTCAAAAGCAATTTGTACCAATTCTTTGACGGTATGGGCTTGTCCTGTGGCAATAATGAAATCTTCGGGCTTATCTTGCTGCAGCATGAGCCACATAGCTTCTACGTAGTCGCCCGCAAATCCCCAATCTCGCTTTGCTTCCAGGTTGCCTAGAGGCAACTCTTTGGTATGTCCCAGTTTGATCTTGGCTGCAGTGTGGGTCACTTTCCTGGAAACGAACTCCAGGCCTCTTCTGGGGCTTTCGTGGTTGAACGCAATTCCAGAGCAGGCGAAAAGATTGTAGCTTTCCCGGTAGTTGACGGTGATATAGTGAGCGTACACCTTGGCCACTCCATAAGGGCTTCTGGGATAGAAGGGAGTCGTCTCTTTTTGGGGGGTTTCCTTTACCTTTCCGAACATCTCGGAGCTGGAGGCTTGGTAGAGTTTGGCATCGGATTTGTATTTGTGGATGGCTTCTAGAAGTCGCACCACTCCTAACCCTGTGACGTCGGCGGTCAGAACGGGCTGGTTCCAGGAGGTAGGGACAAAGGACTGGGCGGCGAAGTTATATATTTCGTCCGGGTTCACGGTTTGGACGGCAGCCCCCAGAGAGGATTGGTCCGTCAGATCTCCATCCAGGATTTCTATTTTGCTTAAAAGGTGCTGGATGCGATCGGTGGGTTCATGGCTGGATCGCCGGATGAGCCCATATACCCGGTAACCTTTCTCCAGAAGAAATTCCGTCATGTAGGAGCCGTCCTGGCCCGTTATGCCTGTGATGAGGGCTATCTTAGACATGGGAAGATTCGTAAAATTTTTGGATGGTTTCCACGACTGTTTTTTGCTGCGAGGCGCTCAGTCCAGGATAAATGGGCAATGCCAGAGTTTCTTGGGAGGCGCGCTCCGCTTCCGGGAAATCTCCCTGCTTGTAACCTAGGCTGCGGAAGCATTCCTGCAGATGGAAGGGTACCGGATAATAGATTTCAGTACTGATACCCTGCTTTTGGAGGTATTCCCGCAGGCGGTCTCGTTGAGGGACTCGAATGATAAACTGGTTGTAGATGTGGTAATGAGGCATGCCGGCTTCTCGATAGATGGCCTTGGGCAGAGAGCCTGTTTGTTGAAGGAGTTTGCTATTTTTAAATAAGGAGGTGTAGCGATCCGCGTTCTCCTGGCGTTTCTTGGTCCACTGGTCCAGATAGTTCATTTTGACATTGAGAACGGCGGCCTGAATGGCGTCCAGTCGGAAGTTCCCTCCTATAAACTTGTGGTAATACTTAGGTTTGGCGCCGTGGACTCTGAGGATTTCCATTCTCTCGGCTAATGCAGCGTCGTTGCTGAGCACCATACCGGCATCGCCCAGGGCGCCCAGATTCTTTGTGGGAAAGAAAGAGAGACAGCCGATATTCCCCATGCTGCCGGTTCGTTTCCCGCCGCGATATTCCGCTCCAATGGATTGGGCTGCGTCTTCTATTACGGAAAGGTTATGTTTTTGGGCTAGTTTCAAAATCGGCTCCATCTCGGCGCACTGGCCGTAGAGATGGACGACGATGATGGCTTTGGTTTTAGGGGTGATGGCGGGTTCTATCTTGGCAGGATCGATGTTGTATGTGATGGGGTCGATATCCACAAAAACAGGTTTTGCTCCCACCCTGGCGATGGTCCCTGCGGTGGCGAAAAAGGAGAAGGGGGTGGTGATGACTTCATCTCCAGGTTCTATCTCCAGAGCCATGAGAGCCAGCAGGAGAGCGTCGGTTCCAGAGGATACTCCTATGGCATACTTTGTTTTG
>JACQJN010000163.1 GCA_016205085.1 Elusimicrobiota bacterium
AAATATATAGAGTGTTCCGATATCGATATCCGCCGCGGCCAACTGCTGGCCGAAGGACACGGGAGCAAAAGCCAAGAGCGCCGGAATCACCACCACCGCGGGAGCCAACCGATGCAGCAAAAAATCAGCGTTTTGAGGAGCCGCGTCTTCCTTTAATAAGAGCTTAATTCCATCCGCAATGGTTTGGGCCCAGCCATGCCAGCCTCCCACGTACATGGGACCTAAGCGGGTCTGGATATGAGCGGAAATTTTTCTCTCCCACCACACCAAAAAAAGGGCATTAATTAAAATGATGTGCAGCACGACAAGCACCTTGATCAAATTCCAGATGAGCGAAGCCGTAAAGGGCGTGCCTCCCTTCCGGGAAACAACGCCGTTTAAAAATTTAAGAATCCGCTCCCCCCATGGAGCGATCTCTCCCACGAAAGTCCCCATCAGCAGCCCTCCTAAAAGGATCGCGCCCAGAAGAATGGCTGCTCTCTTATAAGAAGGAATCTGCCAGGGGTCCTTCCATCTCTCAGTAGGCCAATAACGCGTATCCGTCAGCAACCTTCCCGCCTTTGTATTGAACTGAGCGGGAGGGATATTGGGCTTAATGGCTGCTTTAGGTGCCGGCGTCGGCGTGGGACTTGCAGGAGTTACTGCAGAATCAGTCAATCTCCTAATCTCCTAATCTCTTAATTTCTTAATCTCGCTTTTATCTGTCTACTTCCCCCAATACGATATCAATAGAACCCAACATGGCGATGACATCCGCAACCTTCGACCCCACCAACACCTCCTGCAGAATGGCCAGGTTGATAAAAGAAGGAGCCCTCACATGCAGGCGATAGGGAGAAGCCCCCCCATCCGAAACTATATAAATCCCAAGATCTCCCCGAGCTCCTTCCACATGGGCATACGCCTCTCCCGGAAGAGGTTTAGGCACCTTGGCGACCCCCCTGGCCGTCACTTCCCCGGAAGGAATCTGATCCAAACACTGCTCCACGATTTTGACGGACTCCGCCATCTCGCGCACACGGCAATAGTAACGATCCCAGCAGGAGCCTTTCTCTCCCAATGGGATTTCAAATGTGAATTTTTCATAACCGCAGTAAGGCTCGAACTTACGGGCGTCATAGCCAATTCCGCTGCCCCTTAAGTTTGGCCCTGAAAGCCCCCACGCCATGGCTTGCTCTTGGGAGACGACGCCCACCTCCTTTGTTCGGTCCAGAAAAATGGGGTTATAAGTTAAAAGATCGTCATATTCTTTCAGTCGGGCATTGAAGTATCCGAGAAACTCTCGGCATTTTTTATCCCAACCCTGAGGGATATCCGCCATCACCCCTCCCAAGCGGATATAGTTGTAAGTCATCCTGGCCCCACACGCCATTTCAAAAAGATCCAAGATCATTTCCCTCTCCCGGAAAGCATACAGGAAGGGAGTGAAGGCCCCGATATCGATCCCGTAAGTTCCAAAGAAAAGAAGATGGCTGGCTATTCTGTTGAGCTCGCACATGACAATCCTCAAGCTATTGGCTCGATCCGGGATCTGAAGTCCCATCAATTTTTCGGCAGCCAAACAGACAGCCAGATTGTTGGACATCGCCGAGACGTAGTCCCAACGGTCGCTGAGCACCACTAGCTGATGGAATCCACGAAGTTCGGAAAGTTTCTCGCTGCCTCGGTGGAGATAGCCGATGTCCGGCTCCGCGTTGACAATGACTTCCCCTTCCAAGGTAAGCCCGATCCTGAGCACCCCGTGGGTAGAGGGGTGCTGAGGACCCATGTTCACAAAAAGCTGATCGGTCCTTAGTTTTTGTTCAGCAATCATACCACGGTCGAACAGACCCGTATCACTTCTCCCAATGTGGTGGCCCCGGACCAAGCCTTGACCACCCCATCCATCAAAAGCGTCCTCATCCCCAGGTCAATCGCCGTCTTTCTAAGCACATCGGTAGGGCTCTTCTCCAAAACCAAAGCCCTCAGTTTTTCATTGAGAAGAACCAGCTCGAATATGCCGACACGGCCGGAAAAACCGCTATTGCGGCAAGCAGCGCAGCCTTTTTCCACTTTATATTGAGCCCCCGGCTTAAACAAAAGTTCCCGGACCTTCTCTCCCTCCACGGGGTCTAATATCCTGACGAACTCCCGGACCACCATCTCGTTGGGAGCCGCCACGCTTTGGGCGCACTGAGTGCAAACCTTGCGCACCAGCCTCTGGGCCATCGCTCCCAGGACGGAGGAGGAGATGAGAAAGTGCGGAGTTCCCATCTCGAAAAGCCGTTCCACCACGCTGGGGGCATTGATGGTATGCAAGGTGGCCAGCACCAGATGCCCCGTGAGCGCCGCCCGCATGGCGATCTCGGCTGTCTCATAATCCCGGATCTCCCCCAACATGATCACGTTGGGATCCTGCCTCAAGGCCGTCCGCAACCCCTCAGAAAACGTAAATCCCGTTTTGGAGCTCACCTGAGCCTGGTTGATACCATCCAAACGGTACTCCACAGGATCCTCCAAAGTCAGGATATTGATCATGGGGGAGTTGATGTTCTTGAGCATGGCATAGAGAGTGGTCGTCTTCCCGCTGCCGGTGGCCCCAGTCACGAAAAAAATTCCGTAAGGATTGCGGATCAGTTTGCGGATCATATCCATGGTATCCTGAGCCATCCCCAACTGCTCTACATCCAACGCCATTTGATTCCGATCCAAAATCCTCAGGACCAATTTTTCTCCGTTGATCGTGGGGAAAGAGGACACACGCACCTGAACCGGCCGCCCCGCGATCAATTTCTGGAAACGGCCCTCCTCCGCACGGTAACTAGTGGGTGGTTCGGGATCGAAACCGGCCAAAACCCGCAAGCGCTGGGTCAAAGGGATTTCCGCCACCCGAGGCGTCACCAGCACGTCATACAGAATCCCGTCCACGCGGAATCGAACCCGAAGCATATTGCCCTGAGTCTCAAAATGGATATCCGAGGCCTTTTCTTTCAAGGCGTGCTCCAAAATAAGATCCCCTGCCTGAACGGCCAGATCAATGGTTACCGAGCGCCCGCCCTTTTGAGCCGCCTTAAGCAGGGTTTCATACTGGCCGGCCAAAGTGGCTGTCTGCGCAGAAACCGCAGGAGGAGTAGGATTTTTTTCTTCCTTAAATAGAGACATGGTTAATCGAACCGATCCTTTTGATGGACATAGTCTTTCCTCAACGGGTGTCCTGAAATAAAATCGGGAGTCAATATCTTAGACAAACGGGGATGCCCCTCGAAACGAACTCCCATCAGATCAAAAACCTCCCTCTCCTGCCAATCCGCGGCTTTATAAAGAAGGACGAGGCTGGGCAATTCCGCGTCCAGGCGCGGCAAATCCACCTTAATGAATACTTTCGCCCGTTTATCCATGGAAGTCAAAAGATACACCGCCTGGATCATCTCCCGATAGGAAACCCCGGGAGTGGGAACGGCCGGCATCTGGGGCGTTGCCCCCTCCGGAAGAAAAGGATTCGGATTGGGATCGGTGATATAG
>JACQJN010000164.1 GCA_016205085.1 Elusimicrobiota bacterium
CTTGTGCCGGGTCCGACGGGTAGGATGGGAGCGAATCGAAATTCCTGATGGAACAGGCGGTTTGGAAATTTCTGAAGCGACGGCATCCCTAAGAGGTGCGGAATCTTCAAAAGATTGAATGACCGCAGGAGTTAAGTAGGCATCTTGTTCAAGGGTCACCACATAGTACAAAACAAGCTCTCCCGCCCCAGCTAAAAGCACCACGCTCAATACACCCCAAAAACTTCTCATGGTATTCCGCTCTGCCAAGCTTCAACCATTTCCTCGTCCACCCCTTCGGGGTACCCGGACTCGGTCATGTCAATATTCTATATCTTAAATAGACAGGCTCGTCATGCGCCGAAAGGCCTAGGTAAGGTTAGGACTTAAGTCCCTATATTCTTAAACAGCTTCACAATGGCTTTTTGGACTTTCGGGGCTACCGGGGATTCAAAAGCCAGGCCGCTTCGATAGTTCATTCCGTACTGTCCTGTCCACACCACAAAGGCCTTAACCTGATCAAAATTCGTCTCTCCGATGCTAAATCCAAGCGTGAACTCATCCGCCAGACTGACCGGGAAATCGGTATCTATGCAAATTCCGAAGAAACCGACGTCTCGAACCATAGACTGCTTCCGGGTTTGAAGCCGGATATGGTCATAGACTGTACAAGGCGCCGTCTGCATGATCCGGGGAGACAGCCTTCTGTCTGAACCCTTGGAAATACTCTTTTTGTTCCTGATGAATCTTATGATCGCACTGAGCATATTGAATCTCCTTCTAATTTAGATTTCTTAGAACTTCTTGAAGCCTGGATTGGCGCTGTCTGGCCTCCTCATGGCGCCGCTTGATTTCACTCACCTTCTCCCGAGGAGCGCGGGAAACGAAATCCTGGTTCTCAAGCTGTTTAGAAAGGCTTTCTATTTCACTAGCTAAAGAAACCAATTCTTTATTAAGCTTCGTTTTCAGCTTATCTCCATCCACTTCAGATCTAGGAATATAAATCGTAACCCAAGGAAGAGAGTATTGCAAACTATTCCTCGGAGGATTGTTTCCCGCTGCATCTCCTTTAACTTTGGCCAAATTAATTACAAGATGCACATTATCCCGATACAAGTTATATAAACTATTTTCCATCTTGTCATAATACACCTCAATTTTTTCTCCAGGAGGTACGCCGAATTCAGACCTCATGGTTCGAATGGCCGTGATCAAATCTTTCATCATCCTCATGCTCTCGGCATCTTGAGTGTTGGGTAGCAACCCAAAATCAGGCCACTTTTGCTGAAGAAGACAGTCTTCAGATTTCTTTCCCAGTTTATCATTTAAAACCTGCCACAACTCCTCCGTGATATAAGGCATGATAGGGTGCAACAATTTTAAACATCCCTCCAGAACAACGCACACGATTCCAAATACTTCCGTTTTCTTTTCTGGGGGAGAAAGTTTGGAAATCTCCACATACCAGTCACAAAAATCCCCCCACAAGAAATCGTAAATAGACCTGGCCGATTCATCCACTCTATACCCGGCAAAAGATGCTTTCGCGGATTGGACCGTTTGGGAATATCGTCCCAAAATCCATCGGTCCGCCAAATCCAGATTCATCTTGAGAAGATTTTGAGGTTCAGAAACATGTCCCGCTATTTTTTTTCTAACCTCAGAAGGCAGCTTTTCCAAAATCATCAAAATATATCTAGTGGCGTTGTAGATTTTATTGCAGAAGTTTCTAGCCCCCACAATGGAGTCCTCTGAAAACTGGATATCCCGCCCTGGAACCGTCTGAGTCATCAAAGCGAACCTCATCGCATCCGTGCCGTATTTTTCCATCAGAACCAGAGGGTCCACAACGTTGCCCAAAGACTTGGACATCTTTTTTCCGAATCTGTCTCTGACGATTCCGTGGATATACACATCCCTAAAGGGAACCTCTCCCATGAATTCCACCCCCATCATCACCATCCGCGCCACCCAGAGGTATAAAATTTCATACCCTGTCACCAGAACGGTCGTAGGGTAGTAGTAGCCTAATTCCTTGGTCTTGTCAGGCCAACCGAATACGGAAAAGGGCCAAAGCGCCGAAGAAAACCAGGTGTCCAAAACGTCTGGGTCCTGTTCCAGTTGCGCGCTTCCGCAACCGGAGCACTGTTTGGGACGATCCAATTCCGTCCCAAACATGGGCTTGCAATCCACATCCCCCACCTCCACCTTCATCCCGGGACGGTCATAAGAAAATGTCTCCTTGGAGTTAGGGCAGTACCATACGGGAATCCTATGTCCCCACCAAATCTGCCTGGAAATGCACCAATCCTGTATATTTTCCAACCAATTCAGATAAGGCTTCTCCCAAGATTGGGGATAAAACCGAACCTTGCCTTGCTTGGTAGCCTCAATGGCCTTGCGAGCCGAATCCTCCATATTTAAAAACCATTGCTTTGAAACCAAAGGCTCTACCGCCTGATTGCAGCGGTAACAAACTCCCACGGAATGGCGGTAGGGTTTCTCCTCTCTGAGTAAATTCCCTGCCCTCAGATCCTCCACCACCTTTTTGCGGCAGGCATCCCGGTCCAGCCCCCTATATTCAGGCCCGGCAAGAGGTGTCATCTTGCCGTCAAATCCAATCACGGGCCGCGATTCCAAGTCATTTCTCTGGCCTATCCCAAAATCCACAGGGTCATGGGCTGGAGTCACTTTGACCGCACCCGTGCCGAATTTTGGATCCACCGCTCTGTCCCCTATGATAGGAATGATCCTGTCGGTTAGAGGTAGGCGGCATTTCTTGCCGATCAGATGTTTCCAGCGCTTATCCTCAGGATGGACCGCCACCGCGGTGTCTCCCAGCATGCTCTCTGGCCGGGTGGTGGCCACCACAGGCCCCTCTCCGCAGAGGCCGCCCTCTCCTCCTACATACAAAGGATAATGGATGTGCCACAGTTTGGAATCCCTCTCCTCATGCTCCACCTCGATATCCGAAAGAGCCGTTCCACACCGGACACACCAGTTGATCATCCTTTCCCCGCGATAGATGAGCCCCTTTCCCCATAGGCGCTTAAAAGCTTCCGTCACCGCCTTACCCCGAACGTCATCCATTGTGAACCGGACATTCTCAGGTCTTAAATCCAAAGCGCAACCCATTTTTTTGAGCTGTTCCAAAATGGTATTCCCGCATTCCTGCTTCCACCGCCACATTCTCTCCAGGAACTTCTCCCGGCCCAGGTCGTTCCTTTTTTTACCCTCCGCTTTTAAGGCCTTTTCCACCACATTCTGAGTGGCAATACCCCCATGATCCGTGCCGGGTACCCAATTGGCCTCACATCCCCGCATTTTCCAGAATCGGGTGAGAACATCCTGCAAGGTGTTGTTGAGGGCATGGCCCATGTGAAGGGCTCCTGTGATATTGGGTGGCGGGATGACTATGACGAAGGGAGAATCCTTTTCTCGAGAAGACCTGGGGCTGGACTCAAAAAGTTTATCTTTAGCCCATTTTTCCAGCCATTTGGCTTCCACCGGTTTGGGATCGTACGTTTTAGGAAGTTCCATTGGATTCCGAGCCATTATACAAAAAGTCGCACGTTAGCCCTTGACAGTTTCACGCTCAGAGCACATACTAATAAGGGGTGGGGGGAGGCTTCCTATGAGGAAAATTACGTATGCGATCCTTATACTTTTTATTTTGACATCCGTAAATCTGATCTGGAGCCAGATGCGGAAGGGAGGTGGATGCCCCGACTCTTTAGACAAAAGCCCCGCCCAATTGACCAACGATCTCAATTGCCGTATCCAGCTTCTTCTTAAATTAAGAGAGCAATACATCAAGTACGTCCCGGCCAAGAACTACTCCGAAGATGACATTAAGACATTCAATGTATTGCTGGAAAACAACCGGGCCGCGGCCAGCGACACGTTAAGCCGGCTATCCGATTTCGTCGCTCAAATCGGCTACGACCGCACCCTGACGGAATACGAAGAAAAGAATCCCTCTATTTCACAAAAAATTGAAAAAGCCAAAAAAGACATTCAAAAGCCTGCAAAACTATATTTTCCTGGATATCCTTGACCTGAACTCAGGCTAAAACGGCGGGACAAATTCCCGGAAGACGCGATTGGCCAGAAAAAGGCCTTCCGAAGAAAGCCGAACCTTAGAATCCTCGAAGAAAATCAGACCCTTGCCCTGTAAATCCTGCCACTGTTCGTGAAATTCCGCTTTCATCCGTTCGCTCAGCCTTAAACCACTCAGCATTCTCAAGCCCAGAAGAATCGTTTCCCCCAATTTTTCCTTACCCTCCAATCTCTCCTCCTCTTCCGCAGGGCTTATTCCTTCTTCCATCCTGTTCAAGTAGAGATTCAGACGGCCCGTGTTGGTTTTGCGCACTCCTCCCCGATAGGAAGTGGCTCCGCAGCCCAACCCGACATACTCTTCATCCCTCCAGTAAATCTGGTTGTGTACGGACTCATATCCCGGTTTGGCGAAATTAGAGATCTCGTAGTGCCGATAGCCTGCTTGTGTAAGACGCTCCAGAGCCTCTTGGTACATTTCCCTGGATTCTTCCTCCTCCACCCGATAGCCCCTTTTTTTAAAAACTGTCTTCTCTTCCACCTGAAGACCGTATAAAGACACATGCTCCGGTCCCAAATCGCATACCTGCTCCAAACTCTGCCTAAAATCTGCGAGGAACTGCTCCGGAAGTCCGAACATCAAATCCACATTGAGGTTTTTAAAACCCAATCTTCTTAGATTCCCATAGACCAGAATAAAATCATCATAGGTGTGCTGGCGGCCCAGAATCCTGAGCAATCGGTCCTGGGTCGCTTGGAGTCCTAAACTTATCCTATTCATGTCATAGGATTTCAGCAAATCAACTTTATCCCGGCTCAAGCTTTCCGGATTGGCCTCCAAAGTGGATTCTTGGAAATCCCGGATGGATCCAAAATGATTTTGAACTGAATCCAGGAGAAACTTCAACTCCTCCGCATTCAATTCAGTGGGAGTCCCTCCCCCTATATAAAGGGTGTCGACAAATGCTCCTTTATAAGAACCCATCTCTTTTTGCAGAGCCTTTAGGTAACGAGTGGTAGAATTTCCCTGGCCCGAGAATGCCACAAAGTCGCAGTAGTAGCACTTAACCGAGCAAAAGGGAATGTGGATGTAGAGGCCTTTTAAGGAATTCGGGTCCACCAGGGGCGCAGAGGCTTTGAAAATAGTCGCTGACCGAACACGCGAGGCTGACGGCGAGGCTGTACTCCGGTGTCCATGGTTTTCACTAGGGCTGTAGACAGAAGAAATGCATTTTTATAATGGGGCATGGAAAAAGCATTGATGTTATCTTTATCGGAATGGATAATTTCCCAAATTACATCCTTGGAAACTCCGTAAAGCATTGCTGCCGGGATACCCGCCCTTCTAAAACTGGAGTGGTCGCTATCTCCCCCCCAAAGACTTTGTTCCTTCAAGGCGAATCCTTCCTTTTTGGCCACTTCATTGGCCATTTGAATCAAGAATCTATCAGAACCATTAGGCAGGGAAAACGTCCCATCCACGGCCATGGTATCTAAATTCAGCATGGCGTCTATTTTCCCCAACTGCTCTTTAGACAAATTCTGAACATAATGCCGGGAGCCCACCAATCCCCTTTCCTCGGCTCCAAAAGCCATAAAAACGATGGTATGTTCCGTTTCCACATCTCTAAGCGCCTGGTACATGTTCGCCACCATGGTGGCTCCTGACCAATTGTCAATGACCCCACGCCCCACGCGCACCTTGTCGTAATGTCCTCCCACCACAATCACACGATCCGTCTTTCCAGGCTTGACCACAATGACGTTATACTCATCCAAATTGCCGATTTTCTGTAATGTGATATCTTCAGGCTTCGCGCCGGCCTGTTGATAAATCTGAACGATGGCTTTTAGGCGCTCAGGATTAGTCAGAGGTGAAACATTGATCCGCTGCCACAATTCTTCATCGGTAGGAACCCCCTCCGTCTGAACCGGGAGGGGAAAGAAAATCCCACGAGCCTTTTGAACGAATGCCTCAACAGGGTCCAGAGCTGAGCTGCTCGGAACAGGCCCAGGGCTTGAAGAATCCCGGCTCACTTGGTCGAAGAATCTATTAAGGGAATGGGCCCTGGCCTCCGTGCTCACGGGAGATAAATTCTGAAGATGAATCTGCTGCAGAACAAGCGATTTCAAGATGGGAAGCTGCAAGTTAGGGATTTGAGAGAGAGTCAAAGCCGGCAATCTTGCGGCAACTGGAGAAACTCGTTTGACGTTCTGAGCCCACCCCGAACATAAATTTGTCAACAAAACACCGACAAAAAAAGCGGATTTTCTAATTGTCATTTTTCCTTTTTAAGAACATCTCGATCAAATCCACAGGCACAGGGAATATGGTAGTTGTGTTTTTGTCGCTTGCCACAACCGCCAGCGTCTGCAGAAATCTCAATTGCATCGCTCCGGGAGTCTTTCCGATAATCGCCGCCGCATCCGCCAACTTCTGAGAGGCCTGGAACTCCCCCTCCGCATGGATGATCTTAGCCCTTCTTTCCCGTTCTGCCTCCGCCTGCTTGGCAATGGCCCTTAACATCTCCTGAGGAAGGTCTACGTTCTTTACCTCCACATTGGAGACCTTGATTCCCCAAGGCTCCGCATGCTGATCTAAAATCTGCTGTAGGCTTGCATTGATCTTTTCCCGATTGGCTAATAAATCATCCAGATCCTGCTGCCCCAACACCGATCTTAAAGTCGTCTGCGAAAGCTGGCTTGTGGCATAGTGGTAATTCTCCACCTGGATCACCGCTTTGTCCGGATTTACAACACGGTAGTAGACCACCGCATTCACCTTGACCGATATGTTGTCTCGCGTAATGATATCCTGAGGAGGGACATCCAAAACCAGCGTCCGCAAACTAATGGTCACCATCTTCTGAATTCCCGGAATAACAAAAACAATGCCGGGACCTTTTACGGAAGTAAATCTTCCCAAAGTAAAAACAACCCCCCTTTCATACTCATTTAGAATCTTGACGGCGCTAAAGAC